>NZ_JANLGY010000005.1 GCF_024653915.1 Sulfuricaulis sp.
ACGCCCTCCCTGGCGTCGCGACAGAAACCCCGATAAACCCCGGCCCGCACATCCCTGTGCGGGCGCTCAGCGGCGCCGATGTACGTTAAGTACATCGGCGACTACCCCGCTTCGCCCTGTAAATCCTGTCAAATTTTTTCTCTTCTAATTGGTTCGGGGTTCTAAAGACCTCGCAAAAACAAAGCGCCCCATTCGGGGCGCTTTGGTGTGACTTAAAACAAAAAATTTAACGCGATTACTTGGCAGGAGCAGCCGGGGTCGCAGGAGCAGCCGGGGTCGCGCCCTTCATGTCGTCTTTCTTCATTTCTTTCGCTTCTTTTTTGGCGGCCTTCTTCTTCATCTTCTTCTCTTTCTTCATTTCCTTCTTTTCTTCTTTGGTCATTTCCTTCTTGGCTTCCGCCGCGGCAGCGCCGGCCGGGGCTTCATGCTTCATCGCGCTGGCGACATGCACCAGGCCAAACATCATGGCGAACGCCAGGGCAAACAGGGTGGTCAGCGACTTTTTCATACCAAAGGCTCCTTGAGGTAAACAGCAAATGGGAAGTCTGATGATCAGGATGCAGGGATCCTTGGCATCATTGCAGGACACAATAGCAATCGCTGTGCCATGTATATTTACAATTAATATCAATCAGTTAAATATATACTCTGGGCTGCGCTAAGCTTGCATTTTGTAGCGAGCTTCAAAATTTGTAGCCTTGGGAATTTCAGAAAAACATGCCCCTGCGTTTGCTCAAGCTTGGTCGTCTCCAGCGCAAGGTATTGCTGGTGATATCGGTGATCGTGATTGTGCCGATGTTGGTGGCTGGATGGTTGGCCGCCGAGTGGGTGTCAATCAGTTTCGAGAGGCGGCTTGAACAATGGATTATCGAAGCCGCACGCGCCAACCAGAACTGGCTCCAGGCGTATCAAAACGACGCCGTGATGCTGGGACGCGTTCTGGCCGATGACGCGGGCTTTGTCGCCAACGTTGAGCGATCACCTGCCGATGCCATTCCGTTACCGGTGCAACGCATCTCTCAGGAATTGAGCATTAATCTCATCCAGCTCTACACGCCGGACAAGAAGCTGGTGTATTCGTCTATACCGGTGAAGGTGAGCGCCCTGTGGGAGCGGGGCCAGACGGAGGCTGTGCTCAAGGTCGTGACACGGCAGCAGACCATGCTGGCGGCGGTAGGCATCACACCCATCCCGCGTCGTGGCACACCGCGGTACTACCTGGTGCTGGGCAGTTTGCTGGGCCAGGACTTCACGGACGAGCTGGCGCAGCTCACCGGCCTGAAGGCGCGACTTTATTACCGCGAAGGAAAAAATTATTACGATTTATTCTCCTCCCCCGGCAAGATCATCGCGCTCGAACATCTGCCGCCGGCAGCGCTCACCCTGCTGGAGAAAAGCAAAAAACCCTTTTACAGTCTGGAGGCCGAGAACGGGCAGTTCCGCGGCCTGTATACGCCTATCGTGGATCCCACTGGACGGGTCGAAGCGATCATGTTCAGTGGACTGGATCGCCGCGGGGTGCAGGAGGTGCTCACCAACCGAGTCACGCTGTTTCTGTCGATTTCGCTGCTCGGCGTGGTGATCGGTGGTTTGGCGGGTCTGCTGCTTTCGCGACTGGTCGTGCGGCCGCTTCAGTACTTGCGCAACGGCGTGATGCAGCTCGCGGGCCAGAACTTTAATGCCAATGTGCCCATTACGTCGGACGACGAACTGGGCGATCTGGCCAAGGCATTCAATGCCATGGCCGCGCGGCTGCGCGAGGCGCGTGATGAGCAGGCGCTGCGATTCCAGAAGGACAAGCTTTCCGCCATGGGCGAACTGTCGGCGGCACTGGCGCACGAGATCCGCAATCCTATCGGCATCATCAACACCTCGGCGGCGCTGCTCGACAAGCCGGATTATGCCCCGGAGAAGAAGGCCGAGCTGACACGCATGATCCGCGAGGAAAGTCTGCGCGTCGCCAACCTGGTGCAGGATTTTTTGCAGCTGTCGCGCCACCGTCAGCCGAATTTCGCCATCATCGATCCCTCCCAGCCACTGGAGCGTGCCCTTGAGTTGGCACTGGCCGGCGCCACGGCGGTCACCGTGCACAAGGCCTTCCAGCACCATGATGCAAAAATTCAGGCCGACGCCGGATTGTTGCAGCAGGCCTGGGGCAATATCTTTACCAACGCCCTGCAGGCGATGAGTGGAAAAGAGAGAAAATTCTGGATCAGTTCCGGCATGGAAGACGGGGTCGTGTACTTGTCGGTCGAAGACAACGGGCCGGGCGTGCCGGCCGAGATTATGCCGCGCCTGTTCGAGCCGTTCTTCACCACCAAGGAACAGGGCACCGGTCTCGGCCTTACCATTGCCTACACCCTGGCGGAAGCGAACGGCGGCCGGCTAGAGGCCTTGCCACCGGAAGGCAACGGTGCCCGGTTTGTCATGCGCTTTCCAATGCATGAGAATCTTTAACAGATGCAATGGACAGGACTAACAAGATTTTTCAGGATTCACAGGATTAAAGATCCGGAGTGCCGCGGCCCTCAGTAAACGTTTGGCACGTCCCGTGTGCCAAACGCCTTCGGTCTCGCGGCGTATTCTGTTGCCGCGACCGTCCTGCGGCTGAGAAACGCCACAATGACTCTACGCCGCACGGTAGTGCGGCTATCGCGGGCTCTTCGCCAGCGCTGCGCTTTCCCTGGCTCATCGTTTTGAAAGATTAAGAAATCCTGTTAATCTTTTTTTAATCCTGTAAATCCTGTCTAATTCTTTTCTTTTTATCAGGGATTCTGAGGAGATTGTTTCATGAAGCGCACCGTGCTGATAGTGGACGACGAGCAGAACATGCAGACGGTGATGCGCATGGTGCTGGAAGGTGCCGGACATGACGTGCTGGTAGCTGACAGTGGCGAGGCCGCGCTGGCGCATGCGCAGAACCCGAATCTCGATGTGGTACTGACCGATCTGCGTATGCCCGGTATGGGCGGCGAGGAATTTGTCGTCCGTTGCCGCAAGGAACGCCCGGACGTGCCGGTGATCATCGTCACGGCGCACGGCACGATCCGCTCCGCGGTCAAGAGCATTCACGACGGCGCGGCCGACTACCTCACCAAGCCGTTCGAGCCGGAACAGCTCGAGATCGCGGTGCACAACGCCATCAAGCTACGCGACATCCTGCGTGAAAATGCCCGGCTCAAGGCCGAGGTGAGCGAGTCGCGCGGCACAAAACGCCTGGCCGGGGAGAGCCGGGTTGCGCAACAACTGCTCGAGGAGATACGGCGCGTGGCGCCGTACAAGACCGGTGTGCTGATTACGGGCGAATCCGGTACCGGCAAGGAACTGGTGGCGCGCACCATCCACGAGCTTTCGCCGCGGCGCGAGCGCCCGTGGGTCGCCCTCAATTGTTCCGCGATTCCGCGGGACCTCCTGGAGTCCGAGCTGTTCGGCTACGTCAAGGGCGCATTCACGGGTGCTTCGCACAACCGCGCCGGCCGGGTCGAGCAAGCGCAAGGCGGGACACTATTTCTGGACGAGATTGCCGATCTCGATGCTTCGCTGCAGTCGAAACTCCTGCGAGTGTTGCAGGAGCGCGAGTTCTCGCCGGTGGGTTCGAACCAGGTCCGCGCCGTGGACGTGCGCTTCATCGCCGCGACCAACCGCGACCTGAAGCTGCTGGTGCAAGAAAGCAAATTCCGCGAGGACCTGCTCTACCGTCTGGACGTTTACAGCATTGTCGTGCCCCCGCTGCGCCGCCGCCGCGAAGACATCCCGCTGCTGGCCCAGACTTTCCTGCACGAACTGGCGGCCGAGATGGACAAGAAAGTGACGGCTTTTTCGCCGGCGGCGCTGGAACGGCTGGAGCGTTATCCCTGGCCCGGCAACATCCGGGAGCTGCGCAACACCGTTGAGCGTTCGCTCCTGACATGCCGGGGCAAGACCATCGACGTCGAAGATTTGCCGGGAGCGATTGCCGTGCAGACCGGTTCGTCCGCCGGCGAAGGATTGACGCTCGACAATTTGGGAAAAAAAGATCTCGATCGCTGGCTGGAAGAAGTGGAGCGCCGCATGATTCTCGAGGCGCTGGCGCAGACCAAAGGTGTACAGGCGCACGCCGCCAAGCGCTTGGGGATCTCCGAGCGCAGTCTCTGGCACCGTATCAAGAAACTCAACATCCAGATCAACCGTATCATGCACTGAACTAACATGGCGGCCGACGTAAACTCACCCACCTGGTATCAGTTGCCAACGGAGGAAGTCGTCCGCCGTTTGGGTGTTGACCCGCATGCCGGCTTGAGTGAGGACGAGGTGCGCCGACGCCGCGAGCAGTACGGCACGAACGAGATCCGTGAAGGCCGGCGGCGTGGTCCCATCGCCATGTTTCTTGGGCAGTTCACCGATTTCATGATCCTGGTACTGATCGCCGCGGCGGTCATCTCGGGTCTGATCGGTGACGTGGTCGATACCATCGTCATTCTCGCAATCATTGTGTTGAATGCCGTGGTCGGTTTCGTGCAGGAGTATCGCGCCGACCGCGCGATTGCCGTGCTCAAGCAGATGGCGGCGCTCAGCGCCCATGTCGTGCGCGAGGGCACATCGCAGATTGTCCCGGTCGTCGAGCTCGTGCCCGGCGACGTGGTGCTGATCGAGGCCGGCAATGCGCTGCCGGCCGACCTGCGGCTGATCGAAGCGGTACAGCTCAAGATCGAAGAGGCGGCGCTGACAGGCGAATCGCAGCCGGTGGAAAAGCTGGTGCGTGTCATGCACGAATCGGAACTGCCGCTCGGCGACCGGCGCAACATGGCCTACAAGGGCACGCTCGTCACCTACGGCCGTGGCCGCGGCGTGGTGGTGGCGACGGGCATGGAGACCGAACTGGGCCGGATCGCAGCGCTGTTGCGCGCGGCAGGCGAGGTCAAAACGCCGCTGCAGAAGCGCCTCACCCGCTTCGGGCGCTTGCTCGCGATCGCGGTGCTGGCGATCTGCGCCATCATGTTCGTGACAGGACTGTTGCGTGGCGAGCCGCTGCTGCTCATGCTGCTGACTGCTATCAGTCTCGCCGTGGCGGCGATCCCCGAGGCGCTGCCAGCGGTGGTGACGGTGTCGCTCGCACTCGGTGCGCGCAAGCTGGCCAGCCAGAACGCGCTCATCCGCAAACTGCCGGCGGTCGAAACGCTCGGGTCGGTGACCTTCATCTGTTCCGACAAGACCGGCACGCTCACCGAAAACCGCATGCGGGTGGAGGAGGTTTACGCCGACACGCTGGTGACGCGGTCCTTGCCGGCCGATGCTGTGACGCGGGAGCCGTGGCGCACACTGGTGGCTGCACTGGCGCTCAGCAATGACGCGCGCCCGACGACGGGTAATAAAATCATCGGTGATCCCACGGAAGTAGCGCTGTATCAGGCCGCGCGTCAGGCCGGCGCTGACAAGGCCATATTGAGCCAGACACAACCGCGGTTGGCCGAGATCGCCTTCGATTCTGAGCGCGCGCGCATGACCACGCTGCATCGCGAGGGTGATGGCGTTATCGCCTTCACCAAGGGCGCACCAGAACATGTGCTGCCGCTGTGTCACGATCGGCTGGGCGCCAAGGGCGTGGAGGCACTCGATCGCGGCGCGGTGGAGGAAGTCGTCGAACGCATGGCCACCGATGGTCTGCGGGTACTGGCGGTGGCGTTCCGGCGCTGGCCCGCGCTGCCGGAACCTTTGGAGGCGGAAATCGTCGAGAACCGGCTGACCTTCGCCGGGCTGGTCGGGCTACTGGACCCGCCACGCGCCGAGGCGCGCGAGGCGGTGCAACTGTGCCGCACCGCGGGTATCACGCCGGTGATGATCACCGGCGATCACCCGGCTACCGCGCGCGCCATCGCCACGCGCCTCGGCATCATCGATGAAGGCGGCGAGGTGCTCAGCGGGCGCGAGCTGGCGCGTCTGGACATGGCGCAATTCGAAGAGCATGTCGAGCGCGTGCGCGTGTACGCGCGCGTGGCGCCGGAGCAGAAAATCAAGATCGTGCAGGCGTTACAGGACAAGGGCGAGTATGTCGCCATGACTGGCGACGGCGTCAACGATGCCCCGGCGCTCAAGCGCGCCGATATCGGCATTGCCATGGGCATCACCGGCACCGACGTCGCCAAGGAGGCCGGGCACATGATCCTGCTGGATGACAACTTCGCCAGCATCGTCGCGGCGGTGCGCGAGGGCCGGCGCATTTTCGACAATATCCGCAAGTTCGTGCGCTTCGTCATGACCGGCAATTCCGGCGAGATCGGCACGCTGTTTCTGGCACCGTTTCTCGGTCTGCCGATTCCGCTGTTGCCGATTCACATCCTGTGGGTAAACCTAGTGACCGACGGCCTGCCAGGCCTGGCGCTTGCTGTTGAACCGCAGGAGCAGGGCATCATGCAGCGACCGCCGCGACCGCCGCGGGAAAGCCTGTTTGCGCATGGCATCTGGCAGCATATCCTGTGGGTCGGCGGGTTGATCACGGCGCTGTGTCTCGTTACGCAGGCCTGGGCCATCAGTATCGGCGACGCTCACTGGCAAACCATGGTGTTTACCGTATTGACGCTGTCGCAAATGACGCACGTGCTGGCGATCCGTTCCGAGACCGAATCACTGTTTACACGTGGATTCACCACCAACCTGCCGCTGCTGGGCGCGGTGTTGCTGACCTTTGTGCTGCAGCTCGCCACCATTTACGTCCCGGCGCTCAATCCGATTTTTCATACCCAGCCGTTGACGGTGGCCGAACTGGGGATCTGTCTCCTGCTGTCGTCGACAGTCTTTATCGCTGTCGAGATCGAGAAATGGATGGTACGCCGCGGCTGGCTGTATGCGGAGGCGCGCTAATCAGGTCAGCGTTTTGACGCCCTGATCCGAGGCCAGCAGCAGCACGTCCGCCGGGCGGCGGGCAAATAATCCGTTTGTAACGACACCGGCGAGGTGGTCGAGCCTCTCTTCCAGTTCCACCGGATTGAGAATATTCAGGTTGTGTACGTCGAGAATGATGTTGCCATTGTCAGTTTTGAAATTATCCCGCAGCACCGGCTGGCCGCCGAGTTCCACAATCCGGCGCGCCACCAGGCTGCGCGCCATCGGGATCACCTCGACCGGCAGCGGGAACTTGCCGAGCACGTCGACGAGTTTGGAGTCGTCCGCGATGCAGACAAATTTCCGGCTGGCGGCCGCGACGATTTTCTCGCGCGTGAGCGCGCCGCCGCCGCCCTTGATCAGATGCAAATGCTTGGTGGCCTCGTCGGCGCCGTCTACGTACAACGGCAAGTCGCCGGTGGCGTTGAGTTCGAGCACCGGAATGCCTGCCTTTTTCAGCCGCTCGGCCGTGGCGTTGGAGCTCGCCACCGCGCCGTCGAGCTTGCCCTTGATTTTGGCCAGCCCATCAATGAAGTGATTGGCGGTGGAGCCGGTGCCGACACCGATCACCCAGCCGGATTCGACGTATTCCAGTGCCGCCAACGCCACCGCTTTTTTCTTTTCGTCCAGAGTCATGCCGTTCCCGTGATGCCTGAAAGGGCGCCAGAATACCTATTATTCGTGTGATAATGAAGCATCCGATCTGATAAATTACTGAAAATGCCCCGGAAATATCTAAAAGCCATCGTCAACGCGCGCGTGTACGACGTGGCGCGTGAAACGCCCCTTGAACTTGCTCCCATCCTGTCGCGTCGCACCGGCAACCACGTCTGGCTCAAGCGCGAGGACGAGCAGCCTGTTTTCTCGTTCAAGTGTCGTGGGGCGTATAACAAAATGGCGGGCCTACCGAAGGCGGAGCTGAAAAAAGGCGTGGTGGCGGCTTCGGCTGGCAATCATGCACAGGGCGTGGCGCTGGCGGCCGCGAAACTGGGTACGAAGGCGACCATCGTCATGCCACGTACCACCCCGCGTATCAAGATCGATGCCGTGCGCAACCTTGGCGGTCAGGTGGTGCTGCATGGCGACAACTACGACGAGGCTTATGCCCACGCGTGCGAAATCGCGACTAAAAGAAAATTAACTTTCGTGCATCCCTACGATGACCCCGAGGTGATCGCGGGGCAGGGCACCATCGGCATGGAAATCCTGAAGCAGCACACCGGACCGCTCGAAGCCGTGTTCGTCCCCGTGGGCGGCGGCGGATTAATCGCCGGTATCGCGGTGTACATCAAGCAACTGCGTCCCGAGGTAAAGATCATCGGCGTCGAGCCGGAAGACGCCGACGCCATGGACCTCTCGCTCAAGGCCGGCAAGCGCATCATGCTCGATCACGTCGGCATTTTTGCCGACGGCGTGGCGGTGCGCCAGGTTGGCAAGGAGACGTTCAAACTGGCGCGGCAGTTCGTGGATGACATGGTCGTGGTCACGAATGACGAAATCTGCGCCGCGATCAAGGATATCTTCGAGGACCGCCGCATCATCCTCGAACCGGCCGGTGCACTCGCCTTTGCGGGTCTCAAACGCTACGCCGAGCGGAAGCGACTCAAGGGCAAGAATCTGGTCGCCATCGCCTCCGGCGCGAACGTGAATTTCGACCGGCTGCGGCACGTGGCCGAGCGTGCCGAGATCGGCGAGCGGCGCGAGGCGCTGTTTGCGGTCACCATCCCCGAGCGCCCCGGCGCACTCAAGCAGTTCTGCACCATTCTCGGCGATCACAACGTCACCGAATTCAATTACCGCTTCGATGATCCGAAGAACGCGCACATCTTTGTCGGCGTGCAGGTCCCGCCGGACACCGTGGACGCGCGCAAGCTCATGGGCGCGCTGCGCAAGCACGGTTACGCCACGCTCGACATGACCGACAACGAGATGGCCAAGCTGCACATCCGCCACCTCGTCGGCGGCCGCACGCCGAACGCTGTCAATGAAATCCTTTACCGCTTCGAATTCCCGGAACGTCCGGGGGCGCTGATGAATTTCCTCGACAAGATGGGCGGGCGCTGGAATATCAGTTTATTTCACTACCGCTCCCACGGCGCCGACTTCGGCCGCGTGCTGGTCGGCATGCAGGTCCCGCCCGGGGACAAGAAGGCGTTTCAGAAATTTCTCGATGCGCTCGGCTACGAATATGCCGAGGAGACGGGAAATCCGGCGTATAAGCTGTTTCTGAGCTAATTCTTTTTATAAAAATGTAGGGTGGGTTTGGCGGTTTTTGCCTTAACCTACGGAACAGACTGTTGTATCGGCTTCGCCGACTGCGCGCGGCCGAAGGCTGCTCGACTGAAGTGATTTCCCGGATTGCGCTGCGCTTCATCCGGACTACTGAAGCTTAATTTTTTCCTTTGATCAACTCCACCTTCTCGATTACCACATCTTTCTTCGGCACGTCCTGGAAAGGCCCCACGGAACCAGTCGGCACCGATTCAATTTTCTTCACCACGTCCATACCCTTCGTAACCTTCCCGAACACGGCATAGCCCCAGCCGCGGTCGGTCTTGTCGCGGTGATCGAGAGAGGAATTATCGGCTGCATTGATAAAAAACTGCGCCGCCGCGGATTGCGGGTCGGACGTGCGCGCCATGGCGATGGTGCCGGCGAGGTTTTTCAGGCCATTGTCGGCCTCGTTCTTGACCGGCACGCCGGTGGTTTTTTCGCGCATGCCGGGCACGAAGCCGCCGCCCTGGATCATGAACCCGGGGATCACGCGGTGAAATATCACGCCGTTGTAATAGCCGCTCTCGACGTAGTTCATGAAGTTTCTCACCGTCCCCGGTGCGCGCTGGGCGTCCAGCTCGAGTTCGATGACGCCCAAGCTGGTCGTCACGCGCACGCGCGGATTGTCCGCCGGTCCCTTGGCCGCGGCGGGCAAGCCGGTGGTGAACAGAAAGATCACTAATGCGGTAAAAAGTTTTTTCATGGAAATTTTTCCTCGGTAAGTTTCATGATCGTGTTCCATTGTTTCGCCGTGACCGGCATGACCGATAGCCGGCTGCCGCGCTGCACCAGGTGCATCTGTTTCAATGCCGCCTGCATCTTGATGGCCGTGAGTGTCACCGGCCGCTTGAATTCACGTTTGTAGCGCACGTCCACCATGTACCACAAGGGCCGTTCCGGCGTGCTCCGTGGGTCATAGTGATGGTTTTCCGGGTCCCGGGCGCTGGGGTCGGGGTAGGCCGCGCGGGCGATCTCGATGATGCCATAAACCCCTGGCGCTTCGCAGCTCGAATGATAGCAGAACGCGAGGTCGCCTTTTTTCATCGCACGCATGAAATTGCGCGCCTGGTAATTGCGTACACCATCCCAGTGTTCGGTTTTTTTCGGGCGTGATTTCAGGTCGGTGATGCTGAACGCCTGTGGCTCGGATTTCATCAGCCAGTAGTTCACCGGCGGTTTTCCCACATGTCGCGGCTAGGCGACCTTGATGGAAGTATCCGCCACGGCTTCCGATACGCGCAGACGCGTGATAGAACGGCACAGGCCGTTATGCTCGTTGATATCGAGCAGCACACCGCAGAGGGTGCCGAGGCCTTCCGCCACCTCGAAGCGCTCCGGCAGTTTGTGCACGAAGCGCTTGAGCGATTTCTGCGTGTCCATGCCGATGACGGAATCGTAACAGCCGGTCATTCCCACGTCGGTGATATAGCCGGTTCCGCGCGGCAGGATGCGTTCGTCGGCGGTCGGCACGTGCGTGTGTGTGCCCACCATGGTGCTCACGCGCCCGTCGAGGTACCAGCCCATGGCCATTTTCTCGCTCGTCACTTCGGCGTGCAGGTCCACCAGCACGATCTTGACGTCATCCGGTTTCGCGGCGAGCACCCTGTCGGCGGCGGCGAAGGGGCAGGCCAGCGTCGGGTGCATGTACACGTTGCCCATGAGATTGAGAATACCGACCTTGACTCCGGCGTGGGTCGTGGCCACGTGCCAACCGGTGCCGGGCGTGCCCTCGGGATAATTGTGCGGGCGCAGCAGCCGCGGTTCAGTGGTGATGTATTCGAGCGCTTCTTTCTTGTCCCAGGCGTGGTTGCCGTTGGACAGTACGTCTACTCCGGCGGCGAACAGCTCGTTGGCGGTTTTCCGGGTGATGCCGGCTCCGTCCGCGATGTTTTCGGCGTTGGCCACGATGAGATCGAGTTTGAGACGTTGACGCAGGCCCGGGAGCTGGTCGGCAATGGCGCGCCGCCCGGGAAGGCCTACGACGTCGCCGATAAAGAGCAGATTCATGACGCTTACCTTTAATTCGAATGACTGTATGTTAGTAAAGATAGACCGTTTGGTCCGTGATGACGCCCTGTAGCGGGATGTCCCAGGGATCGGCCGTCAGTCCGTTGACGCGCTGGAAATCATACGCGATTCCAAGCAAATGTGGCTTGCGCCAGTGGTTCCGGTGGCGCAGAAATTCCAGACTGCGGTCGTAAAAGCCTCCCCCCATACCCAGCCGGTTGCCACGGTCGTCGAAACCGACGAGAGGCATGAGGATCAGGTCAAGTTCCTGTGCGCGTATCAGATCGCGAGACTTCACCGCTGGCTCCGGGATGCCGAAGCGATTGGGAACAAGCCTGGTTTTGGGCTTGGACTCGGCAAACCAGAGCCGGTCGTGCGACAGGCGCGAAATTACCGGCAGGTATAGAGTCTTGCGCAGGCGGCGGATGCGTTCGATGACGGGCGCGGTGTCTATTTCTCCGTCGTTCGGCAAATAGCAGGCGATGCGCCGGCTGGTGAGAAACAGGCGCGTGCCGATAATTTTCGACGCGAGACGATCGGCGGCAAGGCGCTGGTCTTCGGGGGCTAGGGCGTTACGCCGGGCGCGCAGGCTTCGACGCAGTTCGGTTTTTTCCGTGGGCACTGAAGAATCGCAAGGCAAAAATAAAGACGCCCTCCGCAGATGCCGTGTTGCTCCGTAGCCTTGAACCGTGAGGTTCAAGTGGGTGCCTCAGAGATGCTTCAGGCTTCCCGCTACGAGGCGGTCTTGCACAACAGCATCTACAATCTGGCTCCCGTTAAAAGCACTTATAGGTTCAGAGGATAACTGGAGCAATCACGCGCACCGCAGGGGACGCAATATAACTATATACCTATTGGTGAGTTTGCGCATCCTGGCGGGTTTGCGCATCCCAGCGCAAGGCGGCGTCGATCTTGGTCTGGAGGAATTTGATTTTCTGCACGGTATCAACCGCCATGCCGCCGCGGGTGCGCAAGTCGAGGAATTCATGCGCTATGTTGAGCGCCGCCATGACGGCGGTGCGCTCGGTACCGATGACCTTGCCGGTAGCCTGAATCTCGTGCATTTTTTTGTCGAGATAGCCGGCGGCGGCGACCAGCGCCGCACGCTCGTCTTCGGGACAGGCGACCATGAAATCCTTGCCGAGGATGGTGACCGTTACTCCGTCGCGGGTTTCCTTCATATCAGCTGCGCTCCAGGGCTTTGAGGCGGTCGATCATGGTTTCAATGCGTGCGCGGGCGTGACGGGTTTTTTCCATCAGGCGCGCATGCTGTTCGCTGAGGTTGTTCTGGTCCGACTTCACTGACTGGTTTTCGTTTTTCAGCCGCCGGCAGGTTTCGATGAGCTCATCGATGCGGCTCTCGAGAATCTTGAGGTCCGTGCTGTCCAATCGGGTATCTTCGCTTGCCATAGTCGCTCACTATAGGACCGACGCCCGATCGGGTCAACGCTTCCGGTCGCCGTCGGAGGGGTGTAGACTTTTTGTCCCCCCATTGCCGACCGCTGTTTGCGTACCATCCATACCGTGGAAAACACTCCTGACCTTCCCGCCTATGACGATGCGGTGCGCCTGCTGCACGAGGCGGGTGTGCCGACCGGCGCGGCCGAGGTGCACGGCATCATCACTGGTGTGTTGTGCGCCCCCGAGGGCGCGCGCGTGGCTTGGGAAGGGCTGGTGCTGGGTCGCGACGCGGCCAATCCGCCAACGGCATTGTCGCAACTGCTCGTGGCGCTGCACCGTTCGACTCATGCTCGCCTGAGTGGAATGGAATGCGATTTTGCCCCGCTGCTACCCGGCGATGAACACAGCCTGGCCGAGCAGATCGAAGGGCTGTCCGACTGGTGCCGCGGTTACTTGCTGGGCCTGTACGCCGGGGGCGTGAATGAGCTGCAGGCCCAGACCGGCGACGCCGGTGAGGTCATCCGCGACATCACGCGCCTTTCCGAGGCCGACCTGGATACTTCGATGGCCGATGAGGAGGAGGCGCGGGCGCTGGTGGAGATCGTGGAATATCTGCGGGTGGGCGTGCAACTGGTGTTCGAGGAATTGCAACCACCCGCTTCGAAGCACTAAGAACTCATGACAAAATGAATTCAAACCACGGGGAACACGGGGAAAGGCATGTAATGGTCTCTCTGTCTTCTTGTACTTTTACTCCCCGTGCTCCCCGTGGTTAATTAGTTTTCATTTCAATTTTTGTTTTCTATTTTTGTTTCTATTTGCTTCAGGGTCTCGCGGAAGGTTTCACTTTGCGGTCCGCCGAGTTCCACCGCGCGTAGCGCCGCTGCGTGCGCCTCCGGCAAGCGGTTTTGATCCGCGAGCACTTGCGCAAGATTGTTGAACGCCACGGCCGCCTGCGGATGATCCTTCGCCGCCAGCCGTAAAACCTGCTCCGCGCCGCGCAAATCATTCATGGCGTAGCGACTGTTGCCCAGACCCGTCTGCGCTGCCAGGCTTTTGGGCCAGCGAGTGAGCGCCGTGGCATACGCCAGCGCCGCTTCCGTCCAGCGCGACAGGCGTTCGAACGGCGCGACCGCCTGAACATACGGAATTTCCTCGGCCGTGAAAGGCAGTTGGAAGGGTGGCATGACCACCAGGGCCCAGTAGCCCGAGCGGCGCCAGGTGCGCTCGAACACCTTGAACGGCACTTCGTGGCGTTCTTCTTTTCCCGAGCGCAGCACGATGTTATCTCCCTCTAAATCAAATCCGACGACCACGGCGTAATGCCACTGGGGGTACCACGGCAGGCTCAGGTTTTGCAGAATCAGCACCGGATTGCCGGAGGTGACTTCGGCCAGCAGCGACTCCAGTTGCGGCTGTAGCACATACGGGATGCGACCATGACGCCGCGCGGCGCCGATCAGCTCCAGTTGCAGGCTGCCCTGGCGCTCGGGCAGATAAACCTGCGGCGCCAGCTCCGTGGGCGTGACGTTGACGCCGCTCCAGTTGAGTACTGTCGCCAGCGCCGCCGGTCCGCACTGGTATTCCTCCTGCGGAAAAAACGGCACCGCCGTCAGCTCCACCGGTTGCGGGAACACCTCGGCGGTAGCAAGTATCCGGTCCGTATGCAGTGGCGTGCAGCCGGCCGCGAGCAGGACGACAACAAGAAAAAAACCGCCCGTGAAAAACCGGGCGGTTCGGTTACGGCTCATTCAGGTAAACGCCGTGATACCGCTTAGCGCTTCGGATGTTTAACAAACGGGAAGATATTGGTGAAACCGAGGATGTCGGTGATCAGCAGCACGATGAAAAGAAATACGAGCAGTCCGAGACCGTCGCCACCGGCCGGCAGTTGATCCATCTTGGCGGCCAGGGTCTGGACTTCCTCATCCGTCAGGCTGTCGAGGCGCGCTTGCACCTGTGCCGGATCGACGCCCCGGGCCATGAGCTGGGTCTTCACGTCATCGCGGTTCAGCGAGCTGACAAGGCGCTCGCGGCTCTGTTGCGCTTGGGCGGCGTTGACCACCGCTTCGGTGCCAACCATGCCGGCGTTCGCGGCGGGCAGGTGCAGGCTGAGCACCAGCATGCCGAGGACGACCAGATGGCTCACGGGTTGGGTGAGGCGACGAAGTTTTTCCATTAGTTGGGTCTCCTGAGGCGTGGGTGAGAGGCGGTTAGCATAAATTCTTTCCGGCTGGATGTGGATAGGGCGGCAACCTGGCTAATCCCTTGGGGCTTGCCGGCCGTCGGATATCCAGCCCGTGACGGCGGTGTTCGGGCGAGGAGTATAACAAAAGAAAAGCCTGATCTATTGAATATTTACCACAGAGCACGCAGAGCTCGCAGAGAAAAAATATGAAAATTGATTGGAAAATTTCCGCGATCTCTGCGGTGAAAACTCATATTTCAGAGATTTCTTAAATAATAAGTACTATCAGCAAGATTATCAGCAGCCAGGTAACGGTGTCGGCGCCCGCGGCAGGCATTTCATCGGCATGTTTGGCAAGCGCTTGTGCCTCCACTTCAGTGAGCGCGTCCACGCGCGCCTGTATCTGCGCCGGATCGACGCCGAGCGATAACAGTTTTGCCTTCACCTCTTCGCGATTGAGGGCTTCCCGAATGCGTTCGGTTTCCTGCTGTGCCGGCGCGGTGTTGATCGCAGCCTCCGTGCCGACCATGGCGGCGTTGGCGGCGGGCATAGGCAAACTGATGGCGAGCATGCTGGCGGCCATGGCATAGCGTAGGGGGTTGGTAAAGCGTTTAAGGATTTTCATTGTCAGGGCTCCTGAAGGGGCTGGGTTGTTTTGCCGATGCGACACAGAACAGCTACATATAAAGGCACTGCCAAAGTAACATCTTCCCATAGACGGCATCTGCGCTCTGTACGCCAGCGTACATGCGGCAAAAACATGACCGGCGAGGGTTGTGACCGATGGGTTGCCCGGCCAACAAACACGACCACCTGGTAAAAGTCGCTGATTCCCGGATTTACGCCCAAATCGGTGTGCTTTTGGCATAATGCTGCTTATGGACATGAAAGTTTTCCAGAAACGCCGCGAAACGCTGATGAGCCACATGGGCGGCGGCGTGGCCATTCTGCCGACGGCGCCGGTGCGCGTGCGCAATCGCGACGTGCATTATCCATATCGTGCCGACAGCGATTTTTATTACCTTACCCACTTTCCCGAACCCGACTCGGTGCTGGTGCTGGTGCCGGGACGCCCTCATGGTGAGTTCATATTGTTCTGCCGTGAGCGCAATCCGGAGAAGGAAATCTGGGAGGGCCGGCGCGCGGGACTGGAAGGCGCCCACGAAATTTACGGTGCTGACGACGCCTTTCCCATCGACGATATTGACGACATCCTGCCGGGCCTGCTCGAGAACCGAGACAAGGTTTTTTACAGCATGGGACGCTATCCGGATTTCGATGCGCACCTGATGAACTGGGTCAACGAGGTGCGCGGCAAGACACGCAACGGGGTGCACGCCCCGGGTGAGTTCGTCGCCCTCGATCACATCCTGCACGAGATGCGCCTGTTCAAGGGGCCGGAGGAAATCCGCCTGATGAAGCGCGCCGCCAAGATATCGGCGCAGGCGCACCGGCGCGCCATGCAGGCCTGCCGGCCCGGCATGATGGAGTATGAAATCGAGGCCGAACTGCTGCACGAGTTCCGCAAAGGCGGCAGTCCTTCACCGGCCTACCCGTCGATTGTCGGTGGCGGCGCCAATGGCTGCATCCTGCATTACACCGAGAACAACGCCGAGCTGAAATCCGGCGACTTGTTGCTGATCGACGCCGGCGCCGAGATCGACGGTTACGCCGCCGACGTCACACGTACCTTTCCGGTCAGCGGCCGCTACAGCGGCGAGCAGCGCGCGGTGTACGAGCTGGTACTGGCGGCGCAAAAAGCGGCGATCGAACAGGTCAGGCCCGGCAAGCACTGGAACGATCCGCACGAGAACGCGGTGCGCGTGCTGACGCAGGGGCTCAAGGATCTCGGACTGCTCAATGGCACCGTGGACGGTCATATCGAAAGCGGCGACTACAAGCGCTTCTACATGCACCGTACCGGCCACTGGCTTGGCATGGACGTGCACGACGTCGGCGACTACAAACTGGACGACACCTGGCGCCTGCTCGAACCCGGCATGGTGCTCACCGTCGAGCCCGGCCTCTACATCGCCGAGGCCAAGGACATCCCGGCCGGTTTCCGCAACATCGGTATTCGCATCGAAGACGACGTGCTGGTCACGCGCGAGGGCAACGAGGTGTTGTCACGCGACGCGCCCAAGAACGTTGATGAGATCGAAGCGCTGATGAAGCGGTAAGAATTTTTACCGCCAAGACGCCAAGAGCGCCAAGTAAAACAGTATTTATAAATGTTTTATTAAGAAGCCCGATCTTCCAAGCTCTCTTTTGATTTTCTTGGCGTCCTTGGCGTCTTGGCGGTTCACAAGATTATTATGAAAACAGATTTCGACATCCTCATCATCGGCGGAGGGCTGGTTGGCGCCAGCCTTGCCGTGGCCTTGCGCGAGAGCCCGCTGCGCATTGGCGTGATCGAGGCGGTCCCGCTCGCCGCTTCCAGCCAACCCAGTTATGACGATCGCACGCTGGCGCTGGCCTATGGCTCGAAGCAGATATTCGACAGCATCGGCTGCTGGCGTGACATCGCGCCGGAGGCCACGCCCATCGACCGCATTCACATCTCCGACCGTGGCCATTTCGGCGTGACGCGCCTGTCGGCTGTCGAGTCCGGAATGCCGGCGCTGGGTTATGTCGTGGCCAACCGTGCGCTCGGGGCTGTCCTGCTGAAGGCCATGCAGGCGTCGAAAAACATCGAGTGGCTGTGCCCGGCGGAAATGCGCGAGATAAGTATTGAAGGTGAGTTAGCCACTGTCGTCATTGAAGGGGTTCCTTCCCCCTTGACGGGGGAAGGACAGGATGGGGGTGGGAAGAATAGAGCACATGCTTCATTACACCCCCACCCTAACCCTCCCCCGTCGAGGGGGAGGGAAAAAACGCTCAGAGCGCGTCTGGTCATCGCCGCGGACGGCGCGCATTCTGCGGTGCGCGCGGCTCTGGGCATCGAGGCCGAACGCACCGAGTATTGCCAGAGTGCCATTGTGAGCACGGTCACGGCCGGTGAACCTCACGGCAATACGGCTTATGAGCGTTTCACCGACACCGGCCCGCTGGCCTTGCTGCCGTTGACGGATAATCGCTGTGCCGTGGTATGGAGCGCCAATGCCGAAGAAGTGCCGGCCATTACCGGCTGGAGCGATACTGAATTTCTCGCTCAGTTGCAGGACCGTTTCGGCGACCGGCTCGGGGTTTTCACGCGCCTCGGCAAGCGCACGGCCTATCCGCTCATGCTCACGCGCGTCAAAGAGCAGGTGCGCGAACGTCTCGCGCTCATCGGCAACGCCGCCCACACGGTGCACCCGGTGGCCGGCCAGGGTTTCAATCTTGGCCTGCGCGACGTGGCGGTCATGGCGGAAATTCTCACGGACACCTTGCGCCGTGGCGAGGATATCGGCGGCCTTACGGCGCTGCGGCGCTATGCTGACTGGCGCGTGCGCGACAACCGCGTGACGGCAGGCTTCACCAACGGACTCATCCGGATTTTTTCCAACAATGCCTTCCCGCTCACGTTCGTGCGCAACGCCGGGCTGATCGCCGTGGATCTGTTGCCGGGCGTCAAGCGCCGTTTTGTGCGCGTCACCAGCGGCCTGGCCGGCCGGCTCCCGCGCCTCGCGCGCGGCCTCCCCCTGTAAGATTATTGAAACCGCAGATGCACGCAGATAAACGCAGATTGGAACACCATGGTTTTATGATTTTGTCTTTAAAGTAGGAGGTATATAAATGAACTTTGAGGAACGTCAGACCATAGCCTTAGAAATAATTGCGAAGTATGTACCGTGGATCGCGTTCTCGTTGATGATCATGGTGAGTATCATGGTAGGTAGATTTTTTTCATGAAATCACTTATCCGTTTTCATCTATGGTTCCGTAGTTAATATGAAATCTTCATACGACATCGTGATCGTTGGTGGCGGCATGGTCGGCGCGGCGCTCGCCTGCGCCTTGGGAAATTCATCACTCAAGGTAGCGCTGCTCGACCGCACGCCCGCGCCACCGTCAACGGACAAGGAATACGACCTGCGCGTCAGCGCTATCACATGGGCTTCGCGCGCCCTGTTCGAGAACCTCGGCGTTTGGGAAGGCATGGAACGGCGGCGCGCCGCGCCGGTGCGGGAGATGCAAGTGTGGAGCGGTGAAGGCAGCGGTTCGATTCACTTCAATGCTGCCGAGATCGGCGAAGCGGCGCTGTCCTGGATCATCGAGAACAATGTAATCCAGTCGGCCCTGATCGAACGCCTGCACCAGTTCACCAACGTCCATTACCTTTGCCCGGTCGAGATCGCCGACATCACGCTCGCGGATAACGGCGCCGTTGTCACGCTCAAGGACGGCCGCAGCCTGAATGCGAAACTGCTGGTGGGCGCCGACGGTGCCGATTCGGTGGTACGGCACGCAGCCGCTATCGAAACCCAATCGCTTAATCTGCACCAGAAAGGCATCGTCGCCACGGTCACGACCGAAAAACCGCACGAAGCCACGGCGCGCCAGCGCTTTCTTGCCACCGGGCCGCTGGCCTTCCTGCCGCTTGGCGAAGCGCACACCTGTTCCATTGTCTGGTCGGCCGACACGGCGCGGGCTGATCATCTGACTGCGCTCGATGATGTGGCTTTTATTGCGGAATTGCAGAAATCTTTCGGCGATTCCCTGGGGTTGATTCAGAAGATCAGCCCACGCGCCGCTTTCCCCTTGGCGCTGTCCCATGCCAAGGCCTACACCGCGCCGCACTTGGCCCTGGTCGGCGATGCCGCGCACACGGTGCATCCGCTCGCTGGGCAGGGCGTGAACCTGGGTTTCCTGGATGCCGCCACGCTGGCTGAAGTCCTGCTCGATGCCGCCGCGAAGCAGAAGGACATCGGCGCGCATGAAGTGCTGCGGCGCTACGAGCGCTGGCGCAAGGGCGATAACCTCGCGATGGTTTCCATCACGGGCGGGTTCAAATATCTTTTTGGCAATGAGCTGCCGGTCGTCAGCCAGTTGCGGAATTGGGGGTTGGATCTCACCAATGCCGCGACGCCGATCAAGAATTTAATTATGAGAAGGGCTAGTGGGCTGGAAGGGGATTTACCGAAATTGACGCGCCGAGCGCTGTGACTCTTTTTTATCCCCTCTCTCCCCTTGCGGGGGGGGGTGAGGCGGAGTTGTCGTGAACACACTTAACGTGTGTTCACGCCGCCGAACGGGTGCAAGTGGTTTTCTTGCACCCCGGCGGGAACGAGGGAGAGGGGGAATATTATTTTTTGTCGAGTGGGCTTCGCCTGCGTTAGTGGTTCACTCAACTAGCCTTGCAGGGTTTGTCGGATCGGTTAATACTGCATCGCCATACCGAGTTATGACCTAAGCGTCTGACGGCAAGGACTTAATGCAACCCATCTCCGTCAAGTTAGACGTCACGGGGCCAGGTTATACGTCAGAAAGTGACGTCTAAATTACGTTAGGCAGCGGAGAAGAAGATGATCATGTCGGGAACTGAGCTGCTTGATTTACTCCAATGGCCGGCCATGCTCGCGACGCTCATCGCTGCATGGCTCGTCGGATCCTCATCGAAGCCGAAGCGCAATTCCGGCTTTTGGTGGTTTATAGCAAGCAACGTGCTGTGGGCTATTTGGGGATGGCATGCTCATGCCTATGCACTCATCGTTCTTCAGGCGGGACTCTTCGCTCTCAACATTCGCGGAGCCAAGAAGAGTGAACCTGCTGCCTAACCCGGCGCTGCAGCCGACGGGACACGCCTTCGGCGCGCCCGCGGCTGAGCTTGGTCGTTCGCCAGACATGAGAAATTAACCCGCCCGCGGTGCGGGGAACCGCAAGTAAATACGCCACCGTAGGCGGCTCGACTAAATGAAAAAGCGATGAAAGACTACAAATACCTCGCTTCCCGTGATAATCAACAACCCCAGGGGAAATCCCGGGAGAAGGAAACCATGAACTATATCGCGCGTCCGGCGTGGCTGAACCAGTGGTGGCAGATCGGCGTCATGTTCCTGATGCCGGTTGTGTTCGTTCTGGCCTATCTCAAGGGCCATCAGTATTTCTCGCCCGAGAACCTGCGGGTGGTTTACGTGGTGATCGTGGCGGTGTTCGTCTATCTGATCGCCGTCGTGGTTTACCGGCGCTATTCCTGGGCCTACTCCATCAATGGCGAGACCATCGAAAGCCGCGAGGGGCTGATCGCGCGCAAGGTGAAATCCATTCGCATCCGGGACCTGCGCAATATCAACGTGAACCAGACGCTGTTCCAGCGGATCGTGAGCGTGGGCGATGTGGAGTTTTCCAGTGCCGGGGGCAGCGGGATTGAAGTGACCTTCCGCGGCGTGGACGACCCTCTGGAGGTCAAGGCGCAAGCCCAGCGCATGCAGGGCAAGACTTCGGGCGATTGATCAATCCGGCGTGATCAATGATCGCGCCGTGCCAGCCGCCGGATCCCGTGGCGCAGCTCTTTCGGAGACGGTGGCAGAGCGCCCAAAGAAACTTCGCTCATTGCGGCTACTGCGCCCATTGCCGAAGGAGCGTTCGCCTCGGGCACTGGGCGCTAGCGCGAGTAACCCCAGCTGTCTTTCAGATACGCATCGAGCCCGGCGAACTCTTCCTTGCTGGCATACGCCAATCCCTTTTCGCCGCCGTAGGCCGAGACCAGTCGGGAAACCGCCGGCGAACCCTCTTGGGACATCAACGCCGCGGCGATCAGCGCCTGATCCTGGGTGGTGATGCGCGGACCAGCCGAGAACGCCTGGTTCGGCAGTGTCTTGGTCGTGTACACGACACGCACGACGTTTTCGTGGTTGGAAAATTTCTTCAGGCTCGCCATGGGCACGATGGCGGCCGTGCATTTTTTCTCGAATGCCACCGCCTCATACGCCTTGTTCCAGCCAATGCTGTTGATGATCAGCGGTTGGCGCGCCGGATTGTCGAACTGCTCAAGAACGCTGAGTGTGCCCAGGTTGGGCGGGTCCATGCCGCACACCTTCTGCCCGGCGAGCTGCTTGAGTTCCGTGATGCGTTTTTCGTCCTTGCGTACCACGACGACGAAGGCGTGCTCGCCCGCCACTTTCACCAGCGCGCTGTGGCGCAGATGCGAAATGCGCCAGCTGTTGAAGTGCGGTCCGTCAAACACCAGGTCGTAACTGCCGCGCTGCATCTCGGTTTGGTAGGTGAGCCAGTCTTTCGGATAGCGATAGACAATCGTCTTGTTGGTTATGCGCGAGAGATACTCGGCGATCGGCTGATAGGTGCGCAGCGCGTCTTCCTCGGTTTCGCGCGGCGGGGCGCTGAACACCAGCACATTGTCGGCGCCGGCCGGCAGGCCGCGTGCGACGCCCTCGAGTGACGGGCGACTGGTAGTGGATTCCGGTGGCGCGAAGGAGGTCTTGCGCGCACCGGGGGCCTGCTCCGCGGCACTGACGCCCGCGGCAAACAACAACGCGCCCAGCGAAACCGCGCTGGTGGTGTTTATAATTTTTTTGCTGAATCCGGACACGAGACCTCCTTGTTAAACGAGTAGTTAAATCCTGAACGGGTTTACCGGCAGTGCGCGGCGCGCCTCAGTAGTAACCCCATTCGTTGCGAAGAAATTCCGCCAGACCTTGATATTCCTGATTGTTGGCGAGGGCAAAGCTTTCACCGACTTTGTAGGCGGTGCGAAGTTTTTCCGTCGGAACGGCGGCGTCCGGCGAGGCCAGCGCCTGCGCTATCCGCGTTTGGTCTTCCAGTGACACACGCGGTCCGGCGGAGAATGCCTGGTTCGGCATGGCCTGGGTCTTGAAGACGACGCGGGTCAAGCCGGTCTTGTCGTATTTCTTCAGGTTGAGCGCCGGCAGCACGCCGCCCACGCACTTGCCGCTGACGACACCCTCGTATATTTGCTCCCAGCCCTTGGTATTGATGATCACCGGCTGGCGTGAGGGGTTGTCAAACTGGCTGAGCAGTACCAGCGTCCCGAGATTCGGTGGCGCGTGGGTGCAGAAGGTACGGCCCGCCAGCTGCTGAACGTTCTGGAACGATGTCTTGTCTTTTCTGACGATGACGGTGAATTCATGACGCTCGGGAATTTTCACCAGAATGTTGTGGCTCTGCTTTTCCATGCGGTAGCTGTTGAAATGCGGTCCATCAAAGATGATGTCGTAGCCACCCTTGAGCATCTCCGTGCGGTACACGCCCCACGTTCCCGGATTCTTGTAGCGGACCTTCTTGCCGATGGCCTGGCTGAGGTAAGCGGCCACCGGCTGATACATTTCCGTGCTGGCTTCCGCCGATTCGCGCGGCGGAGCGGTGAAGATCAGGGCATCCTGTTCTTCGATAATACGTTCCGGCAGGGTCTGTTTGGCTGGCGCGGGCGCCGATTGGGTGAAGACGACTTTCTTGATGGCGGCGGCGATGGCTTGCATCGGCGCCATTTTCTCGCCGGACGAATCCGCCGCCAGTGACGGCGCAAAGGCGAGGGAAAACACAACCAGTGAAACTACCACGGTGGACTTGATGTTCATCACAACTCTCCTTGTTGCACCCGCTTCCCCAACCGCTGATGCTTTTCAACTGCGTGACAATTCACGACAGTGAATGCGATCTATATAGGAAGGAGAGCCTAGCGCGGGTTTGCTCCAAATCCAGTGACCATTTTTGGCATATCCTCCAGACCGACAAGCGGCCGTTTTAATTTCGCCAGCGGTCATGCAACCGGTCAGAACGCCGCTTTAATTAATCCTTGTCGTATCAGGAATACCGTGCGTCAAATCCCGAGGGATAATTAAATATATTCGGGTTCCGCGTGCAGGGTTTTCGGGTTGGTTGGCAACAGGGAAGGTAATGAAAGCTACGCATCGTCATTCTGATTCTGTTTCCCCGGAACTTTCCCTGTCCTCCATTTTCTGGCTTTTTTTCCGCATCGCCTGCACCAGCTTCGGCGGCTTCATGGCCATGATCTCGGTGGTCGAGAACGTGGTGGTGGAACGCAAAAAACTGCTCTCGCACCAGACCATGCTCGACGGCATCTCGCTGGCCTCGATGCTTCCCGGACCGGTCGCGGTCAATGTTTGCACTTACGTGGGTTACCGACTGCGCGGACGTGCCGGTGCACTGGTGGCCGCGACGGCCGCGATCCTGCCGGCCTTCGTGCTGGTGGTGGTGTTGTCGGCCGCCTATTTCCGCTGGGGCCAAATCCCGGTGGTAAGCAAACTATTCATGGGCTTCATTCCGGCGGTGGCGGCGGTGATTGTGGCCGCGGCGTGGAACATGAGCCGGAAATCATTAATCGGTCTGCGTGAAGAGGCGATCGCCATTGTCGCCTTCGTGGCGCTGCTCGGCATTGGCGGTTTCTACAGCACACTGGGAATCATTATTGGCGGCGGCATCATTGGCTGGCTGCTGTTCCGGACCGACCGGGAATCGCCCTCACAACCAGACAAGAAACGAAATACGTCCGGTGGAACACAATTCAACGCCAATGCCCTGCTGCTGAGCTCCATGCCGATGGTTCAGATTCCGTGGTGGAGCGTCGACCCCGCCATCCTGATGAAGCTGTTCAGTGTGTTCGCCGGCATGAGCTTGATGCTCTTCGGCGGCGGCTACGTGTTCATCCCGCTGATCCAGGAAATTGTCGTGACCAAGCAGCAATGGGTGACAACGCAGGAATTCATTGACGGCATCGCGCTGGGACAGATCACCCCCGGCCCGATACTCGTGAGCGCGGCGTTCATCGGGCTCAAGGTCGCGGGGCTGGCTGGAGCGGTGGTCGCCACCGTGGCCATCTTCGCCCCCCCGGCGCTGCTGATGGTCGCGGCCTCCGGCGTTTTTGACCGTCTGCAGCGTTCCAGCGCCATTCAGGCGGCCTTGCGTGGCGTGCGCCCGGCGGTGATCGGCATGATCTTCGCCGCTGCCGTGGTAGTGGGGCGGACCGCGGCGCCGGTATGGTATTCGATCGCCATTTTTGCGATCGCGTTATACGCGCTGATTCGTTTTCGCGTGGAGGCGGTGTGGGTTATCCCGGCCGCCGGTCTCGCGGGATGGTGGCTGTATTGAGATGTGGCGCATCGCGGGTGCGATGTCTTTAAACAGGAAGTGTGGTTACAGGAGTGATTGCCATGAATATCTTTATGATCGGAACCCAGCGCTCAGGATCGAATCTTTTGCGCCTGATGCTGAACGAGCTGCCCCGCATCGCCGCACCGCACCCGCCGCATATCCTGCAACGCATGATGCCGCTGGCACAGAACTACGGCGATCTCGACAGGCGCGAGAACTTCGCGCAGCTGGTGGATGACGTCTGTCGTCTGGTCGAGCTCAATCCGGTACCGTGGGAAGGCGTGACGCTCAAGCGGCTCGACATCCAGTTGCGCTGCCGCCGACACACGCTCATGGCGGTGTGCGAGGCGGTCTACGACGTGATGGCTGAGGCCTGGGAGGCGCGCAGCTGGTGCTGCAAAAGCCTCGCCAACATCCAGTACCTGCCGCAGATCGAGGAACACTTCCGCAGCCCGCGCTACATATATCTTTATCGTGACGGACGTGACGTGGCCTGTTCGTTCCGCAAGGCCGTGGTGGGCGAGAAGCACTTCTACCACATCGCCAGGGAATGGGCCGCGGCCCAGCAGCTGGCGCTCGAAATGCGCGAACGCATCGGGCCCAGCCGTTTCATCAGCATCAGTTACGAGTCGCTGACGAGCGCGCCGGAGCTCACCATGCGTTTGTTGTGCAAGTTTCTGGGCGTGCGCTTCAGCCCGTCGATGCTGGAGTTCTACAAATCTGACGAGGCCAAGCGTGCGGCCGAATCAAGCCAATTGTGGGGTAACGTGGCCAAGCCGATCATGGCCAATAACACCCGCAAGTTCCTCAGTGAGGCCAGCGAATCGGACATCCGCATCTTCGAGTCGGTGGCGGGCGATGTGTTGCATGCCCTTGGATACCAGACCCTGTACGTTCCCCGGGGCGCGAAGAGGGACTTCAGCCAACAGGAGATCCTGCTTTTCAATGCGGAGAATCTCTGGCTCAAGGAAGAGGTGTTGCGGCGCACCAGCGCGGAAGACCTCAAGCGCCGTGATTGCCAGTCGGGCCTGATTCAGGAAATCCGCGACCGCGGCCAGATGTCACCGCCGTCGATGCGCGCCATCGCCTGACATTGATAAATAATAATAAAACTTGGAACCACGGGGAGCACGGGGATGGCTAGAAAGTCCAAAGAATCAGGATTAATCTATTTATTTTCCCCCGTGTTCCCCGTGGTTTAGGGTTTTTGTTTTTTTTTTGGTGGGACTCTCTAAGTCAGGTCGAGGTCCTTAAGCTTGCGCGTGAGGGTGTTGCGCCCCCAGCCGAGTTTGCGGGCCGCGTCCTGCTTGCGGCCGCCGGCGTGCTTGAGCGCGGCTTCGATCAGGATACGCTCGAAGCTGTCGTTAATCCCTTTGAAGATCTCATCCTCACCGCGTGCCAGACTTTGTTCGACGGTGTTCTTTAGCTGACCTTCCCAGTCCGCGCTGTTAATTTTCCCGGCGTCGGCTGCCAGCAGCTCCGGCGGCAGATCCTCGACGCGCACCGTCTGTCCGGGGGCCATGACGGTCAGCCAGCGGCAGGTGTTTTCCAGTTGCCGCACGTTGCCCGGCCAGGGGAGACGACTGAGATATTCCTCTGCCGGCGGGGCCAGATGTTTGGTTTCCACGCCGAGTTCGATGGCAGATTTCTTCATAAAATAACTGGCCAGCGCCGGGATGTCCTCGCGCCGTTCGCGCAGCGGTGGCAGATGAATGCGAATCACGTTCAGGCGATGGAACAGGTCTTCGCGGAATTGCCCGTCCTTCACGCGACTTTCCAGGTTCTGGTTGGTGGCGGCGATAATGCGCACATTGGTTTCCACCTGCTCGTGCCCACCGACGCGATAGAATTTGCCGTCCTGCAGCACGCGTAACAGGCGTGTTTGCAGCGCTGGCGGCATGTCGCCGATTTCATCAAGGAATAACGTGCCCCCATTGGCCTGCTCGAAACGCCCCATGCGCTGATGCGTGGCGCCGGTAAAGGAGCCCTTTTCGTGGCCGAACAGTTCGGATTCGAGCAGCTCGCCCGGGATCGCGGCGATGTTGATGGCGATGAAGGGCTTGTCGGCACGCGGGCTGTGATTGTGCAGAGCGCTGGCCACCAGCTCCTTGCCGGTACCGGATTCGCCGTTGATGAGCACGCTCAGGTGTGACCCCGACAGGCGCCCGATGGCGCGGAACACTTCCTGCATTGAGGCGGCCGAGCCGATGATTTCCGGTGCCTGGTCGTTGCCCGGTGCTTCCACCTTTTGCCGCCGCCGGTGTTCGATGGCGCGCCGTGTCAGGCGCACCGCCTCGTCCACGTCGAAGGGCTTCGGCAGATACTCAAATGCGCCGCCGCGATAGGAGGCGACGGCGCTTTCCAGGTCGGTGTGGGCGGTAATGATGATCACCGGAATCTCTGGCGCCTTGGCGTGAATGGTCTTGAGCAATTCAAGCCCACTGATACCGGGCATGCGGATATCCGAAATCACCACATCCGGCCGCTGACGATCGAGCAAGTCGGCAATGTCATTGGCGGATTCGAAAGTCTTCACGGTGATGTCCGCCTGGGTCAGGGCCTTTTCCAGCACCCAGCGAATGGAGCGGTCGTCGTCAATGACCCAGACAATATCCGGTCTAGCCATGCCCGTTCTCCAGTGGCAGGTAAATGCTGAACACGGTGTGTCCCGGACGACTCTGGCACTCAATTAGCCCGCCGTGTTTGGCGATGATGTCCTGCGCGATGGACAGGCCCAGACCGGTACCGCCGGGCTTGGCCGTGACCATCGGATAGAAAATATGCTCCCGGATTTCCTCGGGGATGCCGGGTCCGTTGTCCTCGATGTCGGCGCGCAGCACCAGGCGGTGGCGCTTTTGTCCGATGGTAAAGCTGCGCTCGATGTTTGTCCGCAGGCGGATTATTCCCTGGTGTTGAATCGCCTCGGACGAATTGCGCACGATGTTGAGGATTGCCTGAATGAGCTGTTCGGGCTCGCCGTCGAATTCCGGCAGGCTCGGATCATAATCGCGCTCAAGTGTGAGCCCGACCGGCACCTCCACCAGCATCAGCTTGCGCACATGCTCCAGGATTTCGTGGATATTGACTGGCCGCTTTTTCAGCGGCTGATGTGGGCCCATCATGCGGTCCACGAGATTACGCAGGCGATCGGCCTCGTGGATAATGATGCGGGTGTATTCCCGAAGCGATTTGTCCGGCAGCTCGCGTTCCAGCAGTTGCGCCGCGCCGCGCAAACCCCCGAGCGGGTTTTTGATTTCGTGTGCCAGCCCGCGCATCACCGCGCGGTTGGCCGCCTGACGCTCCAGCGTATTTTCATCGCGTGCCAGACGCAGTAACCGGTCCACCTGCGTGAGTTCCACCAGCAACGCCCCTTCTGTCCCGGCGTCGGTCAGCGGCGTTACCGTGCAATCCACGGTGATGGTTCGGGCGCCCGGCAGTTTCAGCACGACGCCACGGGCGGTGAAGGGGTGCTGGCTCTCAAGCGTTTGCAGGAGCGTCTTGGCCGCCATTCGCGCATGCGGCAGCAGATCGGTCAGCGACTGACCGATGGCTTTCTTGGCGCTGATCTCGAACAACATTTCGCCTGCAGGATTGATGCTGGACAGACGCAGATGAGCGTCGAAGGTCAGCACGGCTGTCGTCAGGTTTTCGAGAATCTGCGGGAGAGATCCAGTGCGCATGGGCCACCTGTCAGGAGCTATCTGGGCTGAGGCAACTTGTTTCACAACTCTAAAAATCCTTAAGAATAAATGACTTATAAAATTCTTGGATTCAGAATCTATCATGCACCATTTTGGTGCATGGGGATATATCCATACCGGCTCCCAAAAACAATCGCCCCCTGAGCGGGGGCGATTGAGGTTACGGTAAAGACATGCGCCCCTAGACGCTGTAGTACATGTCGAACTCGATCGGATGCGTGGTCATGCGCATGCGCGTGACTTCCTGCATCTTGAGACTGATGTAGGAGTCGATGACATCGTCGGTGAACACGCCGCCGGCCTTGAGGAAGGCGCGATCCTTGTCGAGCGCTTCGAGCGCCTGATCGAGCGCATGGCACACGGTCGGGATCTTCTTGGCCTCTTCCGCCGGCAAGTCGTACAGGTCCTTGTCCATGGCTTCGCCGGGATGGGTTTTATTCATGATGCCATCCAGACCCGCCATCATCATGGCGGTAAACGCGAGGTAGGGGTTGCTGCCGGCATCCGGGAAACGTACCTCGATGCGCCGGCCTTTCGGGTTCGGCACATACGGGATGCGAATCGAGGCTGAACGGTTGCGCGCCGAATACGCCAGCATCACCGGCGCTTCAAAACCCGGCACCAGGCGCTTATAGGAGTTGGTTAGCGAATTGGTAATGGCATTGAGCGCGCGCGCATGCTTGATAATGCCGCCGATGTAGTACAACGCTGTCTGCGACAGCCCACCGTACTCGTTGCCGCTGAACAGGTTCTTGCCGTCTTTGGCAAGTGACTGGTGCACGTGCATACCGGAGCCGTTATCACCGACGAGGGGCTTGGGCATGAAGGTGGAGGTCTTGCCGTAGCTGTGCGCTACGTTATGCACGCAGTATTTGTAGATTTGCAGCTCGTCGGCCTTTTTCACCAGGGTGCCAAACAGCATGCCGATCTCGTTCTGGCCGGCGGTCGCCACTTCGTGGTGATGGGTTTCAATCTTGAGTCCCATCTCTTCCATGGCGAGACACATGGCCGAGCGAATATCCTGCTGCGAGTCCACCGGCGGTACTGGAAAGTAACCGCCCTTGACGGTCGGACGATGGCCGAGGTTGCCGCCTTCGTATACCTTCTCGGTGTTCCAGGAGGCTTCTTCGGAATCGATCTTGACGAACGAGCCGCTGATATCAGCGCCCCAACGGACGTCGTCGAAAATGAAGAATTCGGCTTCGGGGCCAAAGAAGGCGGTGTCGGCGATGCCGGTACTCTTCAGATAGGCCTCGGCGCGTTTGGCGAGCGAACGCGGGCAGCGTTCATAACCTTGCATGGTGCTGGGCTCGACCACGTCGCAACGCAGGAGGAGAGTCGGCTCCTCCATGAACGGGTCCATGACCGCGGTGGCGGCTTCCGGCATCAGAATCATGTCGGATTCCTGGATGCCCTTCCAACCGGAGATCGAGGAGCCATCGAACATCTTGCCGTGCTCAAAGAGCTCGGCGTCCACGGTGCTGGCCGGCACCGAGACATGCTGTTCCTTGCCTTTGGTGTCGGTAAAACGAAAGTCGACGAACTTGATCTTCTTGTCTTTGATCATTTTGATTACATCGGCGCCGGACATCGGAATCCTCCTGGGAAATTAATGTAAGTGTGCAACGTGCACAGCGGTAAAATTGAATTAGTATTTTTGCACTATTTGTGCCATTAATAAAATCACATGAAATCAAATAGTTAAACTGACTCTAACTTCGGATTACAGCATATTTGCACTAAGATAGTGCATAGAAAACTGAATATGCACCATAATGGTGCATATTTCATTAATGAAATAGCACATCCACAGAACCGATTTTTTCATCGCCTTGAATGGCCTCGGCAAACCGCCGTGCTAGTTTTTGTGCCGCCGCCGTATCAGCGACGGCCGAGAGCGGCAGCAGCAGCTCGATATCAATGTGTCCGTCCAGATAGTGCAGGGTAATGTGCTCAATCTGGCGCGCTTCGGGGATGGCATGGAAGTAACCGTCGAGCCGCTTCAGCACTTCGTCGCGCAACGGCAAGCCTTCACAGCTGGGGGCTTCTACGTCCTCCTCGGTATCGATATGCACCATGACATCCGTCATCGGTGTAATTTCATTGATGAGCTTGGCGCGTACGGCCTCGCTGATCTGGTGCCCCTCGGACACGCTCAAATGATCGTCCACGATGATGTGCACGTCGGCCAGGGCCTGACCGCCCACGCGCCGGGTGCGCAGCAGGTGCAGCGCCTTGACGCCGCTGACGGAAAGGATGGTCTTGCGGATCGAGTCGAGGTCTTTCGTGCCCAGGCCCGTGTCCACCAATTCGCGCAATGACTGCCAGCTGAGTTGCACGCCGACCTTGATGATCATGATGGCGACCACGATGGCGGCGAGCGCGTCGAAATAGGCAAAACCGATCAGACTGCCGCTAATGCCGATGGCCACGATGAGTGAAGACAGCGCGTCCGACCGGTGGTGCCAGGCACTGGCGCGCAACATGTTCGAGCCGAAGCGGTTGGCGGTAACGATGGTGTAGCGGTACATCGCCTCCTTGGCGACAAGGGTGCCGATGGCGGTCCACAGGGTCAACATGCTCGGTTTCAGCAGCTCCTCGACCGCCACCAGCTTCATGCCCGCGCGCACGCCGATCCCGATGGCGACGCCGATCAGCACGATTCCGAGTATCAGGGTCACCGCGGTTTCAATGCGTTCATGACCGTACGGATGATCGGCGTCAGCGCCCTTGCGTCCGTGCTTGAGCGCGAAAATGACCAGCATGTCTGCCAGCATGTCGGACAGGGTGTGCATGCCATCCGCCACCAGCGCCTGCGAATGCCCGAGCAGGCCGATAATGACCTGGGCCGTGCTGAGCAGAAAATTGGCGGTGATGTTGACGATGGCGACGCGCAGGCTGGCGCGGTAGCGCTCCGGGCTGGAGCTGTCGAAATGGCTGTGTTCTTCGGTGTGGCTCATGCGCAGACGCGTACCTTGATGAAGATGTCCCGGGCTTCATGCCGGGTTTCTACCACCTCGTGGCCGTGTACCCGGCACCAGGCGGGGATGTCATGCAGCGCTCCGGGGTCAGTGGCCTGCACTTCTAGCGTGTCGCCCGGAGACAATTCTGCAATCCGGTTTTGGGTGCGAATCACCGGCATGGGGCACATCAGATTACGTGCATCCAGCACGAAATGGCTCATGTCTATAAATCTTCTTCTAAAAAAACTCTTGAAATATGAGTTTTCACCGCAGAGGACGCAAAGATCGCAGAGATTTCCCATTTGATTTTCATGATTTCTCTCTGTGAGCTCTGTGATCTCTGCGGTAGATAATCATATAAATTTTTATAAGTACCACTCGGTGGGGATTTCGTTGGCCGGCAGCGGTGCGACGCTGATCTCACGGCTGATGCCCGCGGTATCGGTCACGGTCAGCGTCACCGCTTCGGCCTCGCGGCCCTTGCCGAAACGGGCTGTCAGTCGCGCCGCCAATTCGATGTCTTCTTCATTGGCATTTCCGTCGATCAGGGCGAGGGGGCCCTCATGGCTCGTGGCATAGAGGTGGGTGAAGCGTTTGCGGTAACCACTGAGAAAATTATTTTCGCCTTCGTCACGTCCGACGATCAATTTGAAATTTGGGCGCGGACGCAGGTGCCGTCCTACCTTGAGCAGCATAATGTCGTCGAACTCGTATTGTTTGGTTCCGCGCGTGGCCCACAGGTCGGCGAGCTTGTGCGAGTACTGCTCGTTGGTGAGGAAGCAGCAACCCCCGGCCGGCTGGGCAAATTCCTTGAAGCCATATTGCGCCGCCAGGGCTATTTGCGGTTTGCGGCCGCGGCCGTTGAAATCGAGCAATTTGCCGCGGTCCACCCAACCCTCGCGCTCGGGCAGGGTCTCGGGTAACAGCTTGGCGCACAGCGGTCGCAACAGCCGGTCGAAGGCGCCGGACTCACGCGCTACCACCGGCATCGTGTCCTTGCGTTGCGACATCGGGCGCTGGCCGATGACTTCGCCGGTAATGATGAAATCGAAATTATTTTTTTCCATCCACTCGCGCGCCTTGCGCACCATGAAGCCCTTGCAGTCGAGGCAGGGGTTGAGGTTGGCGCCGTAGCCGTGTTTCGGATTGATCACGACGTCCTTGTACTCCTCGATGACGTCTATTATGTGCAGCTTGATGCCGAGCTGTTCCGCCGTCCACAGGGCGTTGTTGCGCTTCGGCTTGGCATGCTCGTGATTGCGGATCGCGTGCGTGTGCCCCTCCACGCAAAAGCCGGTGTAGAAGTTGATGCCTTCGACGTGGATGCCCTGTTCCAGCATGACCTTGGCCGCGAGCATGGAATCGAGCCCGCCCGAGATCAGCGCCACGGCTTTACGGGGCACGCTGGCCGCCGGTGCCGCGCGCGGGCTGACGATCGGAGATGCCGGAAGCGGTGGCGGGGATAACATGGAGAGCACCGTCAACAAATTCTGGGGGAGCACATACTAGCCCAAACAAAGAATTCCGGCACGTGTTGCGGCACGGGGCTTTCAGTTAAAGCGATGCAGGCGCGTGGAGTGTGATGAGGCGAATAAAAAACGGGCCCATGCGGGCCCATTTTTGTTATACCGGCCTGCATGGGACCGGATCTCTCCTCCGTGGTGATCCAGGCGGGACCTGAAGCACGCGCGGCACAGTAACCAAATCCTTCGACCCTGTCTATTCTGAGATGGATTGACATCCCGGCCCGCTTGGGCTGACAAGCGGCGCCTGTCATGGTCCGGAACGGGACTGCCACAGTGCTAAAATAACCTGATCTCGGTCACGAATGAATCTGACGACATAGTTATGTTCTGGAAACGGCATCGCGCCAAGCGCGGCTTCAAGGCTTATGTACGGCGCTCCGCGCGCGTGTTGCGTTGGACCCTCCGTCTTTGTCTGCTGTTCCTGATTCTCGATCTTGTTTACCTCGGGCTGACCTGGCCCGACTGGAACAAGATCGCCAACGGGCCGATACCGAAATCGGCCTTCATGCGCGAATATGAAAACCAGCTGGCGCAGAACAAGAACTGGCCGCGGCTGCGCTGGCAGCCGGTGGCGTTTTCCGTCTTCCCCCGGCATTTGCTGCGCGCCGTGATCCTGGCTGAGGACAGCCGCTTCTACGAGCACAGCGGTTTCGATCTCATCGCCTTCAAGGAGGCGATGGATCACAACCTCAAGGAAGGCCGCTTTGTTTTCGGCGCCAGCACCATCTCGCAGCAGACGGTGAAGAACCTGTTCCTCACTCCCTCGCGCAATCCGTTGCGCAAGTGGCACGAATTGATACTCACCTGGGGCATGGAGCGGCAGCTCAGCAAGCGCCGCATCCTCGATATCTATCTGAACGTGGCACAGTTCGGGCAAGGTATTTACGGCGTGCAGGCGGCGTCGCAAGTCTACTGGGGCATCAATCCAGACTCGCTCTCGCCAGCACAAGCGGCGGAGCTGGTGGCCACGCTGCCCAGCCCGGTAAAGAGTAATCCCGCCACCCGCACGCGTTATTTCGATCGCCGTTCGAAAAAACTTCTGGTCCTGCTCGAGCGTTATCCGGGCGATGCCGCCGAGGCAGTGCGCGAGCGTCCCTTCGATCTGTTCCTGCCACCGCCGGAAAATGAAAATGAACTGCTACCGGATAACGGAAGTGAACTGTCGCCAGATGTGCCGCCGGTGCCAAGCGATAAGGAACCGTCACCCACGGAGCGCAGGAGCGCCTATCCGCCGGTGGAAGACCGCTCGATCCGGTCTAATCCCATCTGAAGCGCGCGGTGTACCCGTGAGCGGGGCAGGGTATAATCGCCGGCCAAACAAGCCGGACGTCCCGCATAAAAACACCTATCATGGCCAGACGAACGAAGTAGGGCGACATTCTTGACCTTCCAGGAACTGATCTTCACGCTGTCCCGCTACTGGGCCCGTCAGGGGTGCGTGATCCTGCAACCCTACGACGTGGAGATGGGTGCGGGCACTTTTCATACCGCCACCTTCCTGCGCGCGCTCGGGCCGGAGCCGTGGAAGGCGGCCTATGTGCAGCCCTCGCGCCGCCCCAAGGACGGCCGCTACGGCCAGAACCCGAACCGTTTGCAGCATTACTATCAGTTTCAAGTAGTCCTCAAGCCCTCTCCGGACAACATCCAGGACCTCTATCTCGATTCGCTGCGTGCCATCGGCATCGACACGAAAAAGCACGATATCCGCTTCGTCGAGGATGACTGGGAATCACCCACGCTGGGCGCCTGGGGACTGGGCTGGGAGGTGTGGCTCGATGGCATGGAGGTCACGCAATTCACCTATTTCCAGGAAGTCGGCAGCCTGCCCTGCAAGCCGGTGCTCGGTGAAATCACCTATGGTCTGGAGCGCCTTGCCATGTACCTGCAAGGGGTCGAGAACGTCTTTGACTTGGTGTGGACCCAAGGCACGAGTTACGGCGACGTGTACCACCAGAACGAGGTCGAGCAGTCGAAATACAATTTCGAACATTCGAACGTGAATTGGTTGTTGCAGCAGTTCAACGATTACGAATCCGAAGCCAAGCGCCTGATGGAATCGAATCTGCCGCTACCCGGCTTTGAGATGGTGATGAAGTGCTCGCACGCCTTCAATCTGCTCGACGCGCGCGGCGCCATCTCGACCACCGAGCGTGCCGCCTATATCGGACGTGTGCGCACCCTCGCGCGCCTGGTGGCGCAGAACTATCACGACGCGCGCGAGCGTTTGGGTTTTCCCCTGCTCAAGCTGAAAAAGGTGAAGCAATGACGGCGCCGCTGCTGGTCGAGTTGCTGACCGAAGAACTGCCGCCCAAGGCGTTGGCACGCCTCATGGAGGCATTCAGCCGGAATCTTTTTGACGGCCTCAAGGAGAAGAATTTCCTCGAGACCAGTGCCGTGGCGAAACCTTTCGCTACGCCGCGTCGCCTGGCGGTTGTTATTTCCCATGTGCTGGAGAAGCAGGCGGACCGCAAAGTAGAGAGAAAAGGACCGGCCGTGGCGAGCGCGCTCGATGCCACGGGCCGGCCGACACCGGCACTGATCGGATTCGCCAAATCCTGTGGCGTAGAGCAGGCGAAACTGGAAAAACGCACCGGCGACAAGGGCGAGTATTTTGTTTATTCCTCGAAACAAAAGGGTGAAACCCTCAAGCTGCATCTGGCAACGATTGTCGAAGCCGCGCTCAAGAGACTACCCATCCCCAAGCTCATGCGCTGGGGCAGTGGCGAGGCGCAGTTCGTGCGCCCGGTGCACGGCGTCATCCTGCTGCACGGAAACAAGGTCGTGCCGGGCACGGTGCTCGGGCTCAAGAGTGGCAATAAAACCCGCGGCCACCGCTTTCTCAGCAAAGGCCTGATCACGATCAGGCGGGCCAACGACTACGAAAAAATCCTGAAACAGTCGGGCAAAGTCATCGCTTCTTTTGACGCACGCCGTGAAGTCATTACCAAAGGGCTGGACGCTGCCGCGAAAAAGATAGGCACGGGCACCAGCTGGGATTTGGGCAAGACGGGTGACCTCGTGGACGAGGTGGCCAGCCTTGTCGAGCATCCCGTCGTGCTGGCGGGCAGCTTCGACGAGGCGTTTCTCGAGGTTCCGAAGGAATGCCTCATCATCAGCATGCAACAGCACCAGAAATATTTTCCGCTTGCTGACAAGGAAGGCAAGCTGTTGCCGCGTTTTCTGTTCGTGAGCAACATGAAGGCCGCCAGCCCCAAGGAGATCATCCACGGAAACGAGCGCGTGCTGCGCGCGCGCTTGGCGGATGCCCGGTTTTTCTACGATCAAGACCGCAAACAGCCGCTGGCCGACCGTCTGCCGAGGCTGGCCAATGTCGTTTACCACAACAAGCTGGGGAGCCAGCTTGAGCGCGTGCAGCGCATGGAAAAACTCGCCGGCAAGATCGCGCAACTGCTCAAGGCCGACCGGGCGCACGCCGAGCGCGCCGCGCAGTTGAGCAAGGCCGACCTGCTCACCGACATGGTGGGTGAGTTCCCGGAATTGCAGGGCATCATGGGGCGTTATTACGCCAAATACGATCATGCGCCCACGGTGGTGGCGGATGCCGTCGAGCAACATTATTGGCCGCGTACGGCGGGCGGCGAGTTGCCGAAGCAGCCAATCGCGATCTGCGTGGCGTTGGCGGAAAAGCTCGACACCCTGGTTGGCATCTACGGCATCGGTCTGGTGCCGACCGGCGAGAAAGACCCTTTCGGTCTGCGGCGCGCGGCGCTGGGCGTGGTGCGCATCTTGGTGGAGAAATCCCTGGCGCTCGATGTGAAGGACCTGCTCACCAGCGCGCGCAGCCAGTTTCCCAACGGCGTGATTGCCGATAGCGTGGTGCAGGATCTCCACGGGTTCATGCTTGAGCGACTCAAGCCCTATCTCAAGGAAAAGGGTTTCGAGCCGGATGAGATCGACGCGGTGGTGTCGCTCAATCCGGCGCGTCTGGATCAGGTGCTGCCACGCCTGAAGGCGCTCAAGGAATTCCGCGCCCTGCCGGAGGCGCAGGCGCTCGCCGCCGCGAATAAACGCATTCGCAATATCCTGCGTCAGGCGGGCGGGGTGCCCGCCGACAAGGTGGATGCAACGCGTTTGACCGAGCCGGCGGAACGCAATCTTTCCGAGGCGGTGCAAACGCTGGAAGCGCAGGTGGCGCCGCTGTTCAAGGCCGGCAATTATGCCGAGGCGCTCAAGCGCCTGGCCGGGCTGCGCCCGGCGGTGGATGAATTTTTCGACAAGGTCATGGTGATGGCGGACGACGAGGCCTTGCGTAATAATCGTCTGGCATTGCTCAATCGCCTGAGCAACCTGTTTCTGAACGTCGCGGATATATCGCGGCTGCAAAGCTGAAGGAGGTCCCAATGAACCAGGATTCCTACCCGGACATGCTCGCGACAGTGCAGGCCTTTCACGACAAGCATCGTTTCAAGGATACCGGTGGCGAGGAGCTGGCCTACCGCGTGGCGCTCATGACAGAGGAACTGGGCGAGATTTCCGCCTGCGTGACCAAGGGCAAATCGAAAGAGAGTCTGGCTGAGGAATGCGCCGACCTTTTCATACTGTTGCTCGGCACCGCCATCGCCGCCGATTTCGATCTCAAGCAGGCGTTCTGGGACAAGATGAGGAAAGTGGAAAGCCGTGAATCGCGCATGATCAACGGCCGCATCCGGGTGTCGGAGTTCCGTGAATAAGCTTGTCATTCTCGACCGCGACGGCGTGATCAATCACGACTCGGACAATTACATCAAGTCGCCCGAGGAATGGGTGCCGATCCCGGGCAGCCTCGAGGCCATCGCGCGCCTGCACCGCGAGGGTTACAAGGTCATCGTCGCTACCAACCAGTCCGGCGTCGGTCGGGGCCTGTACGACATGGACACGCTCGGGCGCATTCACGCGCGCATGCTCGAGGCCGTGCGTGCCAAGGGCGGTGAGATCGACGCCATTTTCTACTGCCCGCACAAGCCCGAGGACAACTGCGGTTGCCGCAAGCCGCAGCCGGGCCTGTTTCAGGAAATCGCCGAGCGTCTCAAGGTGAACCTCAACGGCGTTTACGCTGTCGGCGACACCGAGGGCGACATCGCGGCAGCGCGCCTGGTATCGGCGCGGCCGGTGCTGGTGCGCACCGGCAAGGGCAAGCGCACCCTTAAGAAAACCAAGGCACTCACGGACATCCCGGTGTTTGAGGATTTAGCCGCGTTTACCGACGCCTTTCTCACTGGCAAGCTGCCCACGAACTGACTTGGTCGCACTTCGCTCCCTGCTGTTCAATGTGTTGATGTTCGTGTCGGTGCTGATCTACGCCCCGCTCATGCTGTTGACGGTGGTGCTGCCGTACCCGCAGCGCTACCGCCTCGTCAGCCAGTGGGCGCGGCTTCAGGCTTCCCTGCTGAAAATCCTGTGTGGCCTCGACTACCGCGTCGAAGGCCGCGAGCACTTGCCGGCAGGCGCCGCGATCCTAATGTCCAAGCACCAGTCGGCGTGGGAGACGATCGTGTTCCAGCAGATCTTTCCGCCGCAGACCTGGGTGCTGAAACACGAACTCATGTGGATTCCGCTGTTCGGTTGGGCGCTAAAGCTGATGCGCCCGATCGCCATCGACCGCGGCGCCGGGCGCAAAGCGGTGGAACAGGTCATCGAGCAGGGGCGCGAGCGCCTGCAATGCGGAATCTGGGTGGTGGTGTTCCCGGAAGGCACGCGCGTGGCGCCGCGGACCCGCAAGCGCTACGCCATGGGCGGCGCGGTACTCGCGGCCGAGACCGGCTACCCGATCGTGCCGGTGGCGCACAACGCCGGTTCGTTCTGGCCGCGGCGCGGTTTTCTGAAAAAGCCCGGCACCGTGCGCGTGGCCATCGGTCCAGCCATCGACCCGCGCGGGAAAAAAGCCGAGGAAATCATCAAGCAGGTGGAGGAGTGGATTGAAAATAAGATGAAGGAATTGGAGCGATTGGTTTAACGCCCGCGCTCACGCGCGACCGAGCGCGAAGCGCGAGGGCGTCGCGTGGAGCGCGCTGTTATGCGGCATGTTGCCTAGCTTCACTGTCCCTCCGGCCGTCCAAACAATCCTTTGCCTATCCACCAAACTGATCGTCCGAAATTGTGGATGAGTTGTTCGCCCTGCCTCATGAATGAACTGCTCTGATCAATGCCCGCGAGCTTTAGGGCTTCTCCAATATTAGATCCAGCTGGATGTGCATCGCCCACTCGCAGGTCATAGGCGCCCGCGATAGCCGCAAATACGTTGCGCGCTTTGTCTGCGCCGATCTTCTGGGCCAGTACATCCTGAAGAAGCTTGTTTGAACCAAGCTTTTCCTTATCTGCATGGCGTGACAGTTTGCGAAGCTCGCGAACATTGAGTCGATCCGAGACCACTCGAATAAGTTCTTTCGCCAATCTCAGTAGCGATGCTTGATCCTTGCTTACGAAGCGGGACACGTGCTGTTTGGTTGCTGCAACGTCTATGTCGTGGGTGAACAGAGACATGTTGAATTCCTGACGAAACCCTACCTCCAGCATCCGAATGCCTTCGAACAGCATCTCTTCCGGGGCTTTTGTAGGCGCGGGTTCAGCTCTGACCTGCGCCGCCAGCAACTCATTTGAAACTTTGCCGTCCGGTGCGACATTGTTGGCCGCCCAAATATGTTGTTCCCATGCAGCAAGGCGGGCAACGTCGTAGGCGTAGACCGTTATCAGGTCCGAGGAGTTGATGCCGAAGTGCGTCACATACCCAGATGTGGAGCGAATTCCACCAGTCTCCGCCGTATACCACTCAAGAGAGAAGCCGCGAAGGCCGAGAAGATCGCTAACCACACTAGAACGGAACCAGAGCCATCGACCAATGTCTTCATCGTCCAAGTCGGCAGAAGCTATCCTCGTGCCGTCGGTCTCCACGATGAACTGCGGTCGCGTCTCATCCACATCTCCTCGAACACGCACGCTCCGCCCTTGATGAGCGATCCATTCGTCTCGCCAAAACTCGCCCTCTACTCGCACACCTTCGTAGCCACTCCGATGGCCTTTGGAGCTTTCAAATGCGGTGTTGTCGTCGCTTTCCGGCCCCATCACCGGGGCGTCCTCTTCGGGATCAACGTCCGTTCGCCAGACTCGGAGTGCCGCCCAGCTTCCGCCATAGACATCGTTCAGGCTGCGAATTAGCAGTTCAAAGCGCCCGTCGTCCCGCTGTTCTTTTCGATTCTCGAGATTTGCGTATTCGCTGCCTTCAAGCGTCGCGACATTCTCTACTCGTTGGCGGTAATAGGAGAGACGAAGTGAAAGGTTCCTTGCCGCGAGGTAGTCGATGAGAAACTCTCGCTTGATCTCGATTAGGCGGTGATGCCCTTTTTCATCTAGAACTTCGCGAGCTACGACAACGAAATTCTCTTCTGGCCTTACCCAGTTGTTTCTCTCTTTTATTAGATGAAGGGCGACAATCAGGTCAGGGTTCAATATCCACAGCCTTCCGCCGACTACAGGTTGAGGGTGTTCGAAGACAAGCTCAACGCCGATAGGTTCTTTGTCGTTGTATTGGTACTGATCAATGGGTGAGTAGTGACCATCCTCGTAAGCATGCGGTCGCGCACTGTGGCCGATGCCGATATCACCCCAGCCTAGCCGCTCTGCGGTGTCTCGGTGTTCTGGTGGAAACCCGACGGAGCCGCAGCAAAAGACGTCGCTGACATAACCCACTTCGGTTACGCGGCCTTTTTCGTCGTTGAAGGACGCTCGCAATGGAACCCAGGCGGCATTCGCAAAGGTTCTGCGAGTTTCCTTGTTCAGGAGAATCCAGTCTTGATTTATAGCGAGCTCCTTAACGGCCGGCATCTACGTTGCGCGGCCAACGGCATACGGACACGCCTTCTCATGCCGCATAACGTTCGCGTTAACCCGCGAGCAAAAGGGGCGCGAAGCGCCGCTTTTGCGAGTCGGTGTTGAACGCGTTGTTGGGCGGCATTGTCGTTCCCTGAATCCGGTCTCTAAGCGTATGCCTTAACTTCATTTCCGGTGAGGATCACGGCTTTGGAAATAACACTATCTCGCACCTCAGCAAGTTTTCGAGATTCTGAGGACTGTCGATACATCTGATACGCTGCCTCACTTGGGAAGCTCACGATATGAATTTCAAAGGGCTTGTCACTTTCGAATTCGGCGCCTGACATGCGAATCGCGCGCTCAATCCGGCCACCAAACTCAGCCATTGCCTGTGCCGCCTGACGCTCAAACGCTTCAAATGCCGGAATATCGTTATTTCTTACCCAAAGGCTGACAATCAGAATATGACGCTCGTTCATTTTGCCAGCCTCTGTGACGCCCAACTAGAATTGGACGACCTAATTGTCGCTTTATAAAGCGACATAGTACTGTATATCCATGCCGTATAGTTTTGCTATCTATGTTATTTCAATGGCTTGCGATTTTTTATCACGACCTAATTGAGAAACACAAACACGACATGAGCGATTACGCCGAATACCACAGCACCGCAATGAAGTGACAGGCACTGCCCGCGATCACGAACAGGTGCCAGATAAAGTGAAAGTAGCGCAGGCGTTCCAGCGCGTAGAACACCACCCCGACCGTGTAGGCGAGGCCGCCCGCCACCAGCCAGAACAGACCCCAAGAGGGCACTTTTTCCATGACAGGTCCGGCGGCGATCACGACCAGCCAGCCCATGGCGAGATAGACCGCAACAGATAATTTACCGTAGCGCACGCCGCCGACCGATTTCAGCACGATACCGAGTATGGCCAGTCCCCATTGAAGTCCGAACAGCGTCCAGCCCCAGGAGCCGCGCAGCACGCCGAGCGTGAACGGCGTGTAGGTGCCGGCAATCAGGAGATAAATCGCGCCGTGATCGAGAATCCGGAATATCTTCTTCGCGCGGTTGCGGGGCAGGGCGTGATACAACGTGGAAGCGAGATACAGCAGCACCAGAGTGGCAGCAAAGACGCTGGCACCGACGATTCCGGCAACTTCGCCGCGTTGAGCGGCAGAAATAACGAGAACGGGGAAGGCCACCAGCGCCGCCAGCAGGGCAAGGCCGTGGCTGAGGCTGTTGGCGACTTCTTCGCCAAAAGACTGTGTGTGTTCCTGTCGTATTAGCACCGCTGCCACCGTTCTATCTCTTGCCCGAATTCCGCTGGATTAGACCTGAGAATCATACTTGAACTTACAACAGGATGCTGAGTCCACGGCGCCAGTCATCCGCGAATTTTTCTATTGTAGCGATGAAGCCAGAGTCATGTTCACGGCGGTTGATAGTGCAGTGAATGACGACCTTATCCGGCGCGGGCGGGAAACCCGTCGTGACCGTCCAGGCGAAGCCGTTGGGACATTTGGGCAGGGTAAAGCGCACGCCGCCGCGAATCCGCTCGCGATGCACGATGAACTGGCCCCACACGCAAAAAATCTCTCCGGTATCGCCGTCGTGGGAAAACACCTGGCTGATCGACGCGCACCATGAGGCCAGCGAAGCTACGTCGAGGCGTGCCTGCAAGGTCTCGGCGGTTGCTGGCTTGTCGGCGATGGCAAAGAATTCCATAGGTCAATTATGGAGCAGATGACGTGGCATTGCTGAGAGCGGCAAATTCGGCGAGGGTCAGTGTTTCCGCGCGCCGTATGGGGTCGATGCCCAGTGCCGTCATGTCATCGCCACTAAGCAAACCCTTCATGTTATTGCGCAGGGTCTTGCGGCGGCTGGCAAAAGCGGCGCGCACTACGCGGGCGAATTGTGCCTCATCGTTGATGGCCACGGGTGGCGTGGCCAGGGGTACCAGACGCACCATCGCGGAATCCACTTTAGGTGGCGGTGTGAATGAGCCGGGAGCGACGTCGAATAATTTTTCGACCCGGCAGCGGTACTGAATCATGACCGATAGCCGCCCGTAATCCTTGCCACCGGGAGAGGCCGCCAGTCGCTGTACCACTTCCTTTTGCAGCATGAACAGCATGTCCTGAATGCAGTGGGCCTGATCCAGCAAATGAAACAGCAGGGGGGTGGAAATATTGTAAGGCAGGTTGCCAACAAGTCGCAGTTTGCGGCCTTTTTGCACGAGCTGACAGAAATCGTATTCCAGGGCATCGGCGCCGTGCAGCGTGAGCTTGTCGGGCGGAAAGATCGAGGGCAGGTGCGCCAGCAAATCGCGGTCGAGCTCGACGGCATCGAAGTGCGCCAGGTGTGCGGCCAGCTCGCGTGTGAGCGCGCCTTTGCCCGGACCGATCTCGACAACGTGGTCATCAGGCCGTGGCGCCAGCGCCGCGACGATGCGGCCGATGACGTGGCGGTCATGCAGGAAATGCTGGCCGAAGCGCTTTTTTGGATGATACATAAGAGAATGGACAGGATTATTGAGGCGGCGAGTTTACCTGATTGAAGTTTGTGCCAAATATAAAAGTGCGATTCTTCAATTGTGATCTGTGCCGCCTCAATAATCAGAAAATCATAAGATTCTTGTTATTGATCCGGCACACTTGCAAATTAGACGAAGACTGGGAGTGGATATTTGTCATGCACCTAATCTCAAAAGTGTTCGTGCCGGATCAATAACAGGATTTACAGGATTAGAACAAAAGCCAAGATAACTTGTTTTCAAAAATCCTGTTAGTCCTGTGAATCCTGTCTATTTTTTCTTTACAAGTTTTATAGCCATTTCTATCGCGGTGACGAGGCTCGATACGTCGGCGCGGCCGGTGCCGGCCAGTTCCAGCGCGGTGCCGTGATCCACCGAGGTGCGCACGAAGGGAAGGCCGAGCGTGATGTTGACGGCGTGCGCGAAGTCATGATGCTTCAGTACCGGCAGGCCCTGGTCGTGGTACATGGCCAGCACCGCGTCCACGCCTTCAAGCTGGGACGGTATGAAGGCCGTGTCGGCCGGTACCGGACCACGCAGGCGCATACCCTTGGCCCTGAGTGATTTGATCACCGGCTCGATCACATCGATCTCTTCACGCCCGAGATGACCGGATTCCCCCGCATGAGGGTTAAGCCCGCAGACAAGGATCACCGGATCAGCGATGCCGAATTTTTTCCGGAGGTCGGTATGCAGCACTTCAAGCACCGATGTCAGATGTTCGCGCGTGATTGCTTTTGGCACGGCAGCGAGCGGCAAATGGATGGTGGCGAGTGCTACGCGCAGCCCGGGAGCGGTGAGCAGCATCACTGGTTGTGATGCGCCGCTCAATTCAGCCAGAAGTTCGGTATGGCCGGTGAAGGCAATCCCGGCATCGTTAATTATGCCCTTGTGCACCGGCCCCGTGACGAGCGCATCGAATTCACCGCGCCGGCAGCCGACGGCGGCGGATTTCAGCGTTTCAATCACATAGGGCGCATTGGTTTTGTCCAGCCGTCCGGCGCTGACAGGCCGCGCGGCTTTGACCGGCAACAGGTACACGCCCTGGCTGGCGGACTCGCGTCCCTTCCATTCACGCGCAGTAAATGGCAGATGCAATTGTTTTGCGCGCTCTGCCAGCATTAAGGGGTCGGCAATCAGCACCAGCGTGCAGGCAGGTGGCTGCTGCACGAGCTGAATGGCCAAGTCAGGCCCCACGCCGGCGGGTTCACCGGGGGTTAAGGCAATTACGGGGTCGTATGATTTATTCACCGCAGAGGGCGCAGAGAACGCAGAGAAAGTCGCATCGGAATAGGGGAAGTATTTTGACTTTCATCTCTCAGCGTCCTCCGCGATCTCTGCGGTGAGCACTAATTCACTTCTTCCGCCAGGTATTCCACGAACGCCTCGTTGCGCAGCTGGCGCGCCCATTGCTCGTAGCGCTCGTCGGCCTTGCGTGCGTGGATCTGCTGGCGCGCCGCGGCCAGCACGCGTTCCTGGGTCATATCGTAACTGCGCCGGGCGAGTACCTGGATGAGATGCAGGCCGAAGGGAGATTTCACGGGTTGACTCAACTGGTCCGGCTTGAGCGCGTTCATGGCCTTCTCGAATTCCGGGACCATCTGGCCGGGGCTGGTCCAGCCCAGGTCGCCGCCGCTGGCGGCCGAACCGGTGTCCTCGGAATGCGCGCGCGCGAGCTCCGCAAAGTCATTGCCATTCTCGATGCGCTCGCGCAAACCCAGCAGCTTGTTGCGGGCATCTTCCGGCGACAGAATTTCGCTGGGCTTCAGCAGGATATGGCGCACGTGGGTCTGCGTCACCGCCTCCGCCTGGTTATCGCCGCGCTTGTTAATCAGTTTCAGAATGTGAAAGCCATTGGGGCTGCGAAGAATGTCGCTGATTCCGCCGACGGTCATTTTTTTCAGCACGCTCAGGAATAATTCGGGCAGTTCGCCGGCCTTCTTCCAGCCGAGATTGCCACCCTTGAGCGCATCCGCGCCCTGGGACTGACTCACGGCGGTCTGCTCGAAATTGGCGCCCTCGGCGATCTGACGGCGGACGTCCTCGGCGCGTTTCCGGGCCGCCTGGATCGACTCGGGTGAAGCCGATTCGGGAATACCGATCAGGATATGGGACAGTTGATAGGACACGTCCATGTCGGCGCGGCTCTGCGGATTTTCGAGAAAGTTGTCGACCTCATTGTTGGTGACGGTGACGCGGTTGTTGATCTCGCGTTCGAGTAGTTGCTGAATGGTCAACTGATCGTGCAGCTGGATGCGGTACGCCGCGATATCCATACCCTTCTGGGCGAGTGTCTTGCGGAAATCCTCCGCGCTCAGGTTGTTACGCCGCGCCACGGTTTCAAAGGCCCGGTCCACATCGGATTCGCTGATGCGAATGCCAGTCGAGGCGGCCAATTGTATTTGCAGGCGCTCGAGCACCATTCTTTCGAGCAGTTGTTTCTTGAGCGCCGCGTCCGGTGGCGCGCTGATTTTTTCCAGTATGAGCTGCTTCTTGGTTTCCCGCAGCCGCTGGTTAAGTTCGCTGTCGGTGATGACGTCATCGTTGACGATCACGACGATACGATCGATGTCACTGATGGTGCGCTGAGGCGCCGCCGCTGTGACGCAAGGCAGAGACAGCATCAGGGCAGAAAGCGTAACCCCGACGACGACGGATTTGGTGAAAAGATGCATGGGTTTGCGGATATTCTGTGTACAGCGTTTTGGCGTGGTGCCGATGCGGCGTTAGGATAACACGATCTAGGGGATGAGGGACCCCGACGGCGCCGTGGGACGGGATGGGAACGAGAACACGCTTTCGCGCAGCGGGCTGTCCGGCACCTTTCCGAGCTTGGACAGGCCGGTCAGCTCGAGCTCGAGCATGATGCTGTTGTCCTGCTTGGCGGAATTATTGTTGCTGGTGTCGAAAATCAGCCGCCGGGCTGTTATGACGCGCAATGCCCAGCAGCAGGCGTTGTATTCCACCCCGGCGAAGCTCTCCACGTTGCGTTTCTCCCGCAGGGAGTAAAGCGAATGGGCGCGGAAGGTCCAGCGCGACGCCAGGGGCCATTCCGTCGATATGTCCGTTTGTTCAATTTCATTGCGGGCAAAGCGCTTGCCGATATTCACGATACTTGTCTTTGCCGGGTTGTATTGCACGTAGTAGTTGTACTTCTGCGTGTGGCGGCCATCCGTCGGCCTCCAAAGGATATTGCTGCGGACATGCCAGTTGCCGAGAAGGGTCGCGGTGGCTTCCCCGGCAATGTCTGAGGCGTCGCGCCCGATCGTGCCGGCAGGCAGGTTGACCAGCCGGTCTTCCAGGTAATAAATCTTCCCAAGGCTGGCGCGCCCGCGCTCTGTGCCATCCGTTTCATCGAGGAAACGCGTCGTGACCGCGGCAGCGATCTGGTTGGAATCCCCGACGCGGTCTCCGCCTGACAAGCGGTTATCGCGGAACAGGTTGGAGAACGTCAGTTCCGATGTGCCGGAATCGAAGTTGGGGAGCGTGTCCTGATTCTTGTGCGGAATCCAGAGGTAATACAGGCGTGGCTCGAGCGTTTGTGTGTACAAGCGCTCGCCCCAGCGCGAGTCACGCTCAAAGACGAGACCGCTGTCGAGGCTGAACATGCCGCGTGTCAGGGAAGGCGAATCCTCCGGCGTTCCGGCGAGTGCGTAGGAAATATGGCGCACGCTGATGCGGGGCGTGATGAATCCGTAGCTGTTGGAAAGCGGCAGGGCCACCGCCGGGGACAAGTTCAGACGCCCGCCGGTGATACCGACACTGCGATCGAAATTCACCGCCTCAGTTTCAAAATAATAATTGACACGATTGGGTTGCAACGGTTGGTTGAGTGACAGGTTGATTAGCGGGAGTCGCGCATAAGGGCGGTCGGCGGGCGCGATGGTAGGGTCGATGGTCTGGTAGTCGGCGGCACGGACAGCGAAATTCCATTCCGAGCCGTGGTAATCCAGTTGGGCGTTTTGCGGCAGGTGGGTCTGGCTGGTGATGCCGAGATTGTCGCCAAAGTCATTGATGTATTGTTTGTCCGACACCGCGCGCAGATCGACGTTGCCAGACCACAAGGGGTCAAATGCGTGAATGTGCTGATAAGTCCCCGCCGCGCGATCGTCACCGTTGGCCAATTTGTCGTTATCCATACCCTCAAATTGCAGCGTGCCATGGGAGCGAGTCGTGAGGTAACGGAATTCGTTTTGTAATTGCAGTCCGCGCTTGGACATGTATTCCGGGGTGAAGGTATCGTCATACTGAGGCGCGAGATTCAGGTAATAGGGGGCGGAGATCTCCGTGCCCCGATTGCCCGAGTGGCCCACTCGGGGGATCAGGAAGCCCGATTTGCGCTCATCGGAAATCGGGAAGCTGAGATAAGGCAGATAAAGCAGCGGCACGCCCTGGAAGTTGATGGTCGCGTGATAAGCAGTGCCGATGGCTTTCCCGGCATCGAGATCGAGCTCCTTGATTTTGAGGAACCAGTCGTCCTGGCCCGGGGCGCAGGTGGTGTAACGTACTCGCGTGAAGCGCGTGTGATCCGGCCCTTCGAAGTCGATACGCTCGGCGTCGCCACGAGCGCTGCCATCCTCCAGGCGAAAACTGCCGCTGCCGGCATAGCCAGTGCGTGATCCCAAGTTGAGGTGTGTCTCCTCAGTCTGGTAGCTGAGGCCGGAAGCCTCCTTGAACGTGACGTTGCCGGTGGCATCCACCCGTTCGGTGTTCTTGTCATAGAGCAGGCGTTCGGCGCTCAGAGACTGGTTGCCGCGTTGCAGCTCCACGTCACCGATGAATTCACTGGTCCCTTTGTCTCTCAGGCGCAGTTCCCGGGCGCGCATCTCCGCCGGCAGGTTCTCCGCTATGGTGGTGCTCGGTCGTGCCGCGGCGGGCAGCCGCGGCGGACGTTCCGGACAGGGTTCTTCGGCCGATACCGGCGCACTGTATCCCGTGCCCGTGGAAATAATCAGGCAGAAGGCGGCGCGAACCAGACGATGACAAGGCATGGGAACGAGGATGGCATTGTTTTATGATGGCGAGCATAAAATTGCATACTATGCCGGCGCCATCAAGGCGTTTTCCCGTTCACACGGGTTTTATTTACCAGACCACCTTTGGATAAACGTTTCGAAGCACTCAAGGAATGGACCGGCCGGGTATTGGGCGCGGGCGCATTCGATATTCGTCCGGCCTCGGCGGATGCCAGCTTTCGCCGGTATTTCCGCGTCACCCTGGGGCAGCAAAGTCTGATTGCCATGGACGCGCCGCCGGACAAGGGCGACATGCGTGCCTACGTGGCCATTGCGCACCGTTTACATGCCCTGGGGTTGAACGTGCCGGAAGTGCTGCAAGAAGACCATGAGCGGGGTTTCTTGCTCATCACGGATCTGGGCGAACAGCTTTACCTGTCGAACCTGAATGAACAGAGCGTCGAGCGGCTCTATGGCGATGCTTTGGGTGCGCTGGTGGTTCTGCAGGCCGGGACTTCAGCCGATGCCGCCGATAAATTCCTGCCGGATTACGATGCAGCGCTGCTCAAGCGTGAAATGGAGATTTTCCGCGAGTGGTACCTGGGGCGTCATCTGGGACTCGAGCTTGCCGCTGGCCAGAATCGGGTGCTCGACGGCATATTCGCGCAGCTGGTGCAATCGGCCCTGTCCCAGCCGCGGGTCTGGGTTCATCGCGATTACCATTCGCGCAACCTGATGGTGACGCGCCCGAACAACCCCGGCATCCTCGATTTTCAGGATGCCGTGGTAGGGCCGGTGACCTACGATCTCGTATCTTTGTTGCGCGATTGCTACATCGCCTGGCCACGCGATCGGGTGGAAGGCTGGGTCAAGGGCTATCACGAGCTGGCGCTCCAGTCGGGGATTCCAGTGGGTGAGGACGATGCCCGGTTTCTGCGCTGGTTCGACCTGATGGGGGTACAGCGCCATCTCAAAGCCATCGGCATTTTTGCGCGACTGAACCATCGCGATGGCAAACCAGGCTATCTCGCGGACATCCCGCGCACTCTCGGTTACGTCCAGGAGGTAAGCACCCGCTATCCGGAACTGCAACCGTTGCAGGCCTTGCTGCGTGAGCTCAAGTTGCCGGGGGTGGCATGAGCCTCAAGGTCATGATTCTCGCGGCGGGCCGGGGCGAGCGCATGCGGCCGCTGACGGACACCGTTCCCAAGCCGTTGCTCGTGGCGGGTGGCAAGCCACTCATTGTGCATCTGATTGAGCAGGTGGCGCGCGCGGGGATGAAAGAGATCGTGATCAATCACTCGCACCTGGGTGAACAGATCGAGAAGTATCTGGCGGATGGCAGCCGTTATGGCGCACACATCGCTTATTCGCAAGAGGAAGGCGGAGGACTTGAGACCGGCGGCGGTATTTTCAAGGCACTGTCCCTGATCGACACCGATCCCTTCGTGGTGATTAACGGTGACATTTGGACGGATTTTCCTTTCGATCGTCTGCCGACCCGTCTTAAAGGACTGGCGCATCTGGTGCTGGTCAATAATCCACTCCAGCATCCGCAGGGGGATTTTTCACTGCAAGACGGTCAGGTGCTCGGGGAGGGGACAGCGCGGCTGACCTTCAGCGGTATCGGTGTTTATGCGCGCGCCCTGTTTGCGGAATCTCGTCCAGGAAAGTTTCCGTTGGCACCGTTGCTGCGCGCCGCCATGGTGCGCGGACAGGTGAGCGGTGAGCATTACACCGGACGCTGGCGCGACGTGGGTACCCCGCAGCGCCTGAACGAGCTGGACCGGGAGCTGCGTCAGACCCCCGCTAAATCTTAACTATCTGTTTTTATTTAATAATAATCCCCGGTGGGCAGGGAGAGTGATTACGGCGAAAATAGCAGGGCGGGGGCATCGCTGGCCAGGACAATCAGACGGTCTACAGGCGATAAAAAACCGGTAACACCTCGCCAACCTTAACGCGGGCGGATGTTACCGGCTTATCACTGACGAAGGCGGTAAGGTCATCCGAAGCAGCGACTGCTCCCCGCACTCGGCGCGGAACGCGCTACGATCCGAACTCCCCTCGCCTATCGAGTTATTTCTTCTTCGGTGCTTTTTTCTTTGCCTTTTTCTTGGCCATGGTGAACTCCTTTGGTTTGGGTTAAGGGACTTACAGGGAAGCCGGGGACCAAATGCCCCCGACGGTACTGCGCGTTACCATAATGAAAAAGACAGTCCTGGACTGTCTTTTGATGGATTCGAAACAGGGGTGCGCGCTGATGATAACCAACGGACAGGGGCACACGGGAAGAGCGGGAAGAACAGAGCCTGGCAGCTGGATTCTGCTGCAGGTGGGTGCTGATATATTTGCTACCAGTTTTCGAGCTTCGCAATCGATCCATTAACTCTTGGTTGATCCTTGTTCCACCCGGTGCCGCGATGGTGTTCGCCTTCTATCGCAGCGTCCCGCTATCCGGGCAGTGACATCCGTGTACAAAAAGTTCACTTCATGTCTAGCACATCGTCCTGATGTGTCAAGACATTAAAGCAACGTAAAAAAAAATGCAAACGATTTGTCCGGAATATTTTGCGCGCGTCGTGACGTCATCCGCACTTCGAGTCGCCGCAGTTGAGACAAGTCATGCATCCATCCAACTTAATGACGGCCTTGGTTGTGCACTTGATGCAGAGTTGTGCGTCGGACGGGAAACTGCCGGGTTCATCAGTGGCAGTTTCCGTTGCGCCGGCGCGTTTTTTCAGCTCGGCGCGCTTTTCGGCGATCAGTTGCTGGCGCGCTTCATCCGGCTCCTCGGTCTGAATGAGACCGATCATCTTCATGTGACGCTCGATGACGTCACCCAGGTCGGCGACGAGTGAGGGGGTGTATTTGCCCTTCTTGAAGTAGCCACCACGCGGGTCGAATACCGAGTGCAGTTCTTCCACCAGGAAGGTGACGTCCCCCCCCTTGCGGAACACGGCAGAGATGACCCGGGTCAGGGCCACCACCCACTGGAAGTGCTCCATGCTCTTGGAGTTGATGAAGATCTCGAAAGGGCGGCGCTTCTCGTGGGGCGTGTCCAGATTGAGCACGATGTCATTGATGGTGACGTACAGGGCGTGCTCCGTGAGGGGGGTCTTGATCTTGTAGGTGGAGCCGACCAGCACTTCGGGCCGTTCGAGCTTCTCGTGCATGTGCACGACATTGCTCTCGGCGCGCTTGGGCTCCTCCTTGACGACTTCATACCCGGTGATCTTTTCGTTGATCTTGATGCTCATGACTGCTCCTTCTTCTGCCGTTATTGCTATCAATTGTTCCGTGTTCAGAACCGGCCGTAATAGCCCTCCTTGAGGGCGTCATACAGGTTGGCGGCGTTATGGGTCTCGCCGTCGTATTCGATCTCCTCGTTGCCCTTGACCTCGATGACCTCACCGCTCTCCAGCTGGAAGCGGTAGGTGGTGTTCTCGAGATCCTTGTCCTTCACCAGCACGCCCTGGAACGCCTGCGGGTTGAAGCGGAAGGTGGTGCAACCCTTCAGGCCCTTCTCGTAGGCGTACAGGTAGATGTCCTTGAACTCCTCGTAGGGGTGGTCGGTCGGGACGTTTGCCGTCTTGGAAATAGAAGAGTCCACCCATTTTTGCGCCGCCGCCTGCACATCCACGTGCTCCCTCGGCTTGACGTGATCCGCGGTGATGAAATAGTCCGGCAGTTGATGCATGCCGTCCGTGGCATCCGGGTCGGCAGCGGGATTCACCAGGGTGCGGTAGGCGAGCAGTTCGTAGGAGAACACCTCGACCTTTTCCTTGCTCTTCTTGCCTTCGCGCAGGACATTGCGGCTGTACTTGTGGGCGAAGGACGGCTCGATGCCATTGCTGGCATTGTTGGCCAGCGACAGCGAGATGGTTCCGGTGGGCGCGATCGAGCTGTGGTGCGTGAAGCGCGCGCCCTTCTCGGCGATGCGTTCGGTCAGCGTCGTGTCGAACTGTTGCATGTAGCGGCTGTAGCGGGCGAGCAGTACCTTGCCCTTGACCATGTCACCGACCTTGTAGCCACCGCGGCACATCTCCGGGCGCTTCACCAGCATCTCCTCGGTGACGGCAAACTCGTCCTCCATGATCGGGGCCGGGCCCTTTTCCTCCGCCAGCGCGATACCCATCTCCCAACCGACTTCGGCCATCTCGCGCGCTACACGCTCGGTGAACTCGAGCGACTCGGGCGAGCCGTATTTCATGCGCAACAGGGTGAGCGTAGACCCGAGGCCCAGGAAGCCCATGCCATGACGGCGCTTGTGGTGGATTTCGTGGCGCTGCTGTGCCAGCGGCAGGCCGTTGATTTCGACCACGTTGTCGAGCATGCGGGTGAATACCGCCACCACTTCGCGATAACGCTCCCAGTTGAAGTGGGCAGTGTCGGTAAAGGGTTCTTCCACGAACTTGGTCAGGTTCACCGAGCCCAGCAGGCAGGAGCCGTATTGCGGCAGGGGCTGTTCGCCACACGGGTTGGTGGCGCGAATGTTCTCGCAGAACCAGTTGTTGTTCATTTCGTTGATCTTGTCGATCAGGATGAACCCGGGCTCGGCGTAGTCGTAGGTCGAGGCCATGATCAGGTCCCACAGGCGCCGTGCCGGCAGGGTTTTGTAGATGCGGCAGGCCACCTGGCCGAGGTTATTGGTGATGTAGCCCTCGGTCACCGGCCAGTAGCGCCATACGATGCGCGCATCCGGATCTTCGTATTCGTGGCGGCTGACGGGGAAGACCAGGTCCCAGGAGCCATTGGTTTTCACCGCCTGCATGAATTCGTCGGTGATCAGGCAGGAAAGGTTGAACTGGCGCAACCGCCCGTCTTCGCGCTTGGCCTTGATGAAGTCCATGATGTCCGGGTGGGCGATGTCGAAGGTGCCCATCTGCGCCCCGCGCCGCCCGCCGGCGGACGAGACGGTGAAACACATGGCATCGAAGATATCCATAAAAGAGAGGGGGCCGGAGGTATAAGCCCCGGCCCCGCTCACAAACGCCCCTTTGGGGCGGAGGGTAGAGAACTCGTAACCGATACCGCAGCCGGCTTTCAGGGTCAGGCCGGCCTCGTGGACGGAAGACAGGATGCCGTCCATGGAGTCCGGGACCGCCCGGGAAACCGTGCAATTAATGGTGCTGGTGGCGGGTTTATGCTCAAGGGCGCCGGCGTTGGAAATGATGCGCCCGGCCGGGGTCGCTCCGTTCTGAAGGGCCCAGAAGAACCTTTCGAACCATTCCTCGCGTTTTTCCGTGGTTTCCTCGACGTTGGCCAGCGCCCGGGCCACGCGGGCATAGGTTCCGGCGATATCCTGATCAAGGACCTCGCCAGTCTTGCTTTTCAGGCGGTATTTCTTGTCCCAGATATCGAGGGAAGCGGATTGCATGGGGATTTCCGTCCTTAGGTCCGCAGACGCGCCTTCTCCTATGGCAGGACGAACGAGCGAAGCGAGTAGGGCTTCCGATTCGGCGCGCTCCTCGATGACAACCGGGTTTTCTGTTTGTAATTGGACGACCTTCATTGATTCCTGTCCTCCGGAGTCCGTCTGTGAAGCACTTGCCGTGCAATTTATAGTGAAAATCTAGCTATTGGGTCTGTAACCTTGACCAACCACAACATGTTGTAGTTTTAGTCTCATAAGGTAGCCGGTGTCAAGCTTGCAAATTTTTTATGGCACGGTGCGGAGAACTCGGCAGACGTTACCTTATATATGTTCAGACAAACCGCCGGTGAGCGGGGCTACAAGGCTTATGTAAACCGGGAGCACTCCCGTCGGTTAACCAGAAAAGGCGGCATCGACACGCTCGGTCACGCCGAAGTGAATCGTGCCTGCAGCTGACGCTCCAGCTTCGCGATGATGATGGGTTTGGCGCCATCGATGGTCAAGGCGTGGCCCTGTTCATCGTCCGATAGCGGTTCCCGGGTGGCCAACTGGTGTTGGAGCACCGCCAATCCCGCTTCAGAAGCCTCATTCATTTGCTGCCGGCGTTGATGCAGGCGCGCATGTAGAGCGTTTTCCGGCGTCTGTAAATCCAGAATAACAAAGGGAGCGTGTTCCTGGTCCGCCACGGCACGCAGTTGATCGCGTTGCACGCGCCGGAGAAAGGCGGCGTCGACGATCACTGTGTGGCCGGCACGTAAAATCATGGTCGCCAGTTTCGCCAGGCGCGCGTAGGTGTGTTGGCTGGCATCAGATGAATAGATCCCGCTGTCGATACCGGAACCGCTGCGCTCGCTCGGTGCGAGCCCGTGCAGGCGCTTGCGTTCGATGTCGCTGCGCACGCGAATGGCGTCGAGTGATTCCAGCAATTGTTGCGACAACCAGGTTTTGCCACTCCCGGACAGACCATGGGTGATGATGAGCGCCGCCGGAGGAGGTTGCGTGTAGCGTTCGGCGAGATGGGCGTAGCTCCGGTATTCCTCACGCGCCTGTTTTTTATTTTCATCGCTCAGGCCGTTCTGGCCGAGACGAATGCAGGCGACCTTGGCGCGCACCAGCGCGCGATAGACCTGATAGAAGCGGAACACGGAGAGACCGGCGTAATCGCCGGACTGCTCGAAATAGACATTGAGCGTGCGCCGCGCGAGATCGGAGCGTCCACGATCGTCGAGGTCCATGACAAGGAAGGCCAGCTCACTCATGACATCGATCCAGCGCAGGTTGTCGCTGAATTCGAGGCAGTCGAAAAGAGTCACGCGATCATCAAGCCACACCATGTTGGCCAGATGCGCATCGCCATGGCATTCTCGAACAAAGCCATCGTGTTTGCGGTTTTCAAAAATTTTCCGGAGTTCACCGAAACTCATGGCGCTCCAGATTTCCAGGCGTCGCAACTGTGTCTGGTCGTGCGGTTCAAGGCGCGTGCGGATCTGGGTGAAATTCTGTGTCACCGGTTCCAGCACATGTTCCGGATTGCCGAAGGGTTGATCGGCGCTGGCGATGGCAATCCGTTTATGAAATTCGGCCAGCTCCTGCGCCAGCCGGTCGACATGCTCCGGAAACAATTCACCGCGCGCCAGCATCCGGTCGAGTCGCGCCGCTTCGGGAAACTGGACCATCTTGACCGCGTATTCGATGGCCTTACCCGTGGCCCCCAGCACGGGAGCGGAGGACGAGCCGGTAATGGAAACGACCTCGAGATAGAGTGAAGGCGCCAGGCGCCGGTTCAGGCGCAATTCTTCTTCACAGAAAAAACGGCGTTTTTCCAGGGTGCTGAAGTCGAGGAAACCGAGATTGAGCGGTTTTTTGATTTTGTAGGCGTAAGTGCCGGTCAGGAAAACCCAGGAAATATGGGTTTCGACCAGCTCGATCTTCTGCACCGGATGCCCGTAACAGGTGGGGCGGTGCAGTGCCTGGATCAGGGGTGGCAGTCTGGTGTCCACCGGGGCCGCTCCTTCCTAAAAAAGACAAAGCAACCACAGATAAACGCAGATCAGTAATTACATATTTCTGCTTTACCTGCGTTCATCACCAATATAAATCCGCGTTAATCTGCGGATAAAAGTCTTATAACAAGTTTTACAGACTATACCCGAAACTTTCCTTGAAACGGGAGGTGAACTGGTCGCGGGTCAGAAAGTGGTTCTGGGTGCCGTGGCGTTCAATCTTGATGGCGCCCATTAGGGCGGCGATGCGGCCGGTAACTTCCCAGTCCATGTTGTTCTGCAATCCGTAGAGCAGGCCGGCGCGGTAGGCGTCACCGCAGCCGGTCGGGTCGTTCACCGCAGTTGTTTTGGCAGCTGGAATTTCGATAACTTTTCCGTCGGTGTAGATGCAGGAACCGCGTGCGCCGAGCGTGACGATAATACCTTTCACGTAACCGGCGAGCTGGGTCAGGGATTTTTCTGTGCGCTGCTGCATCAGCTCGGCCTCGTAGTCGTTGAGCGTGACCCATGTCGCCTGCTCGAGAAAGCTCAGCAGGTCATTGCCATCGAACAGCGGCATACCCTGTCCCGGATCGAAGATGAAGGGGATATCCGCCTCGGCGAATTCGCGCGCATGCTGAATCATGCCCTCGCGGCCATCGGGCGAGACGATTCCGATTTTGACATCTTTGGCATCGGTCACGCGGGTTTCATGCGAGCGGTTCATGGCGCCGGGATGAAATGCGGTGATCTGGTTGTCGTCCATGTCGGTGGTGATGAAGGCCTGCGCGGTGTAGGTGTCATTACAAATCTTGATGTGACGGCGGCTGACGCCGTGCTTGTCCATCCATTCGGCGTACGGGCCGAAATCCTTTCCCACCGTACCCATCGGCAGGGGGGTGCCACCGAGCATCTTCAAGCTGTAGGCGATGTTGCCGGCGCAGCCGCCGAACTCGCGGCGCATTTCCGGCACCTGGAACGAGACGTTCAGGATATGCACCTTGTCGGGCAGGATGTGATTCTTGAATTTATCCTGGAACACCATGATGGTGTCGTAGGCGAACGAACCGCAGATCAAGGCTGACATGGTGGTGCTTGTATTATCGAAATGATTGGAGCCGCGAGTATAACCGTATCCGCCCGGCTTTTTACCTGCCGATCCGGGCGTGCTTCAGCTCGTCAAGAAGATTGCCCGCTGCTCCAGGGCAGAGGCCCATGCTTGACGCCTGCATGCGACTTGGATATAAACATACCAACCGGTAGGTATATAAATGACGGTCCCCGAGACCCTGACGCCCACCAAACAAAAGCTCCTGGATTCGGCTGTGCAGCTGATGCTGGCCAAGGGCTTCCCCGCGACCACGCTCGACGAGATCTGCACGGCGGCCGGCGTTACCAAGGGGAGTTTTTTCCACTATTTTTCCGACAAGGAAGAAATCGGCGCGGCCGTGCTGGACCACTTCGTGGCCGGACGGATGCAGGCCGTTCAAGGGGCGGCATTTCACAAGCTTTCGGATCCGCTCAAGCGTGTCTACGGCTACATCGACTTCATGGTCAAGATGTCACGCGACTCCTCCGCGATGCCGTCCTGCCTGCTCGGTAATTTCGCGCAGGACCTGTCCGACACGCATCCCCGGTTGCTTGCCCAATGTGGACGGCATTTCAACCAATGGGCGCAGATGATGAAGCGCGACCTTGACCAGGCCAAGGCCCAATATGCGCCGAAGGCGGCGTTCGACACCCTCAGTCTTGCCGACCATTGCATTACGGTGCTTGAGGGCGCCCTGATTCTGGCCAAAGCCAGAGACGACCGGAAGGTGATTGAAAGGCAATTGCGGCACCTGAAAAGCTACCTGCAAAACCTGTTCGAAAACGATCGTTGAAGCAGAGGTCATCGGTCGGAAAATGGAAACCGGCAATAACACCAACAAGGCGCAATCATGAGTAAAAATACCGGGAATCTGTGGTCGCGGGTCGGATCGTTTAATGGCGCTTATTATCATGCCATTCTTCGCTGGCGCTGGTGGATCATTGCCGCCTCGGTGGTGACGGTCATTGCCGCCGGCAGCGGCATGCGGTTTCTCGGGTTCAGCGACAACTACCGCGTATTTTTCAGCCCCGAAAACCCTCAGCTGCAGGCGTTCGAGGCGTTGCAGAATGTCTATACCAAAAGCGACAACATCCTGCTGGTGGTGGCGCCGAAGAACGGCCGGGTGTTCACGCGTGAAACCCTGACGACCGTCAAGTGGTTGACGCAAGAGGCCTGGAAACTTCCCTACTCGAGCCGCGTGGACTCGATCACGAACTTCCAGCACACCACGGCGCGCGGCGATGACCTGGTGGTGCGCGATCTGGTGCCGGAGCCTGGCTCGCTGAGCGACGCCGATCTGGCCCGCATCCAGGACATCGCCTTGAACGAACCGCTGCTGCGCAACCGCCTCATCCCGCCCAAGGCGCATGTCACCGGCGTCAACGTCACCGTGGTCTTGCCCGAGAAAAGCCTGAACGAAACCCCCGAGGTTATGGCGCAGGCCCGGGCGCTGGCGGCCGCGGCCAAGGCGCGCGACCCGAATGTCGAGGTCTACCTCACCGGTGTGGTGCCCATGAACAATGCCTTCGCCGAGGAGTCCTTGCGCGACATGACGACGCTGGTGCCAATCATGTACGCGGTGGTGCTCGCGATCATCTTTGTTTCGGTGCGTTCGGTGAGCGGGACTGTCGGTGCCCTGCTGGTGATCCTGTTTTCCATCGTCACGGCCCTGGGCCTGACCGGATGGCTCGGAATCCGCCTCACGCCGCCCACGGCCTCGTCGCCAACGGTGATCCTGACGCTCGCCATCGCCCACAGCATCCATATTCTGTTGACCATGTTTCACTCCATGCGCCAGGGACGCGATAAACACGCCGCGATCGTCGAGAGCCTGCGCATCAACTGGCAGCCGGTGTTTCTCACCAGCTTCACCACGGTGATCGGTTTCCTGTCGATGAACTTCAGCGAGGTGCCGCCGTTCCGCGACCTCGGCAATATCGTGGCCATCGGTGTCACCGCCGCGTGGGTGTATTCGGTGCTGTTTCTGCCGGCGTTCATGGCGGTGGCGCCGGTGCGGCTCAAGCCCGCGCGCGAACGGGCGTGGCGCTCGATGGAGCGTTTCGGCGAGTTCGTGATCCGCCGCCGGCGCGCGTTGCTCTGGGGTTCGGCGCTGGTGACGGCCGGGCTGGTGGCGTTCATCCCGCGCAACGATTTTAACGACGAGTTCGTGAAGTATTTCGACCAATCGGTGGAGTTCCGCCGCCATACCGATTTCGTCCAGGACAATCTTTCCGGCAGTTACCAGGTCCATTACTCGCTGGCGGCGGGTGCCAGCGGCGGCATCAGCGATCCGGCCTATCTCAAGAAGCTGGAGGAGTTCGCCGCGTGGTATCGAGCGCAGCCGAATGTCGTCCACGTCAACGCCCTCACCGACACCATGAAGCGCTTGAACAAGAACCTGCACGGCGACGATCCGGCGTGGTACCGCCTGCCCGATTCGCGCGCGCTCAGCGCCCAGTATCTGTTGCTCTACGAGTTGTCGCTGCCCTTCGGGTTGGATCTCAACGACCAGATCAACGTGGACAAGTCCGCCACGCGCGTGGTGGTGACGCTAAACAACGTATCGACCAAGAAGTTACTGGCCTTGGAGGCCAGCGCCGAGCAATGGTTGCATGACAACGCCCCACCGGCGATGTTCGCCACCGGGACCGGTCCGGCGCTGATGTTCTCGCACATCAGCGCGCGCAACATCCGCAGCATGATCGGCGGCAACCTCCTGGCGCTGGTGCTGGTCTCGGGGGTGATCATGCTCGCGATCCGCAGCCTGCGGGTGGGGCTGATCAGCCTGTTGCCCAACCTGGTGCCGGCGGGCATGGCCTTTGGCCTGTGGGGGCTGCTCGTGGGCCAGGTGGGGATGGCGCTGTCGGTGGTGACGGCGCTGACCTTCGGCATCGTGGTGGACGACACCATTCATTTTCTGAGCAAATACCTGCATGCGCGCCGCGACAAGGGGCTCGACCCGCACGCCGCGGTGCGCTACGCCTTTGCCACCGTCGGCATGGCGCTCGCGGTCACCTCGCTGATCCTGGTCGCGGGATTCCTGGTGCTGACGTTCTCGGCGTTCAAGCTCAACGCCGACATGGGCACGATGTGCGCGCTCACCATCGCGCTCGCGCTCGCCGCCGACTATTTGATGTTGCCACCGCTGCTGATGAAACTGGAGGAAGGTAAAAAATGAAAAACTGGATTCTGTTCGGATTGCTGCTGCTCACCGTTCCGGTTCTGCACGCCGAGACCCCGGAAGAGAAAGGGCTCGCGATCGCGCGCGAAGCCGACCGGCGCGACGCAGGATTCGGCGATTTAACCGCGCACATGGAGATGATCCTGCGCAATCGCCAGGGTGAGGAAAGCGTGCGCCGTTTGCGCATCTCGACCCTCGAGGTCAAGGGCGACGGTGACAAGGGTCTGAGCGTCTTCGACGAGCCGGCGGACGTCAAAGGCACGGCGCTGCTGACCTTCACCCACAAGGTGGGCGAGGACGACCAGTGGCTGTTTCTGCCGGCGTTGAAGCGCGTCAAACGCATCGCCTCGGCCAACAAGTCCGGCCCCTTCATGGGCAGCGAGTTCGCCTATGAGGATGTGGCCTCGCAGGAAGTCGAGAAGTACTCGTACAAATACCTGCGTGACGAAACCCATGAAGGCAAACCGTGTTTCGTGATCGAGCGCACTCCGGTGGACAAACACTCCGGCTATACCCGCCAGCAGGTCTGGATCGACCAGGCCGAGTATCGCCCGTGGAAGATAGATTTTTACGACCGCAAGGACAGCCTGCTCAAGACGCTGGTATGGCGTGGTTACCGGCAGTATCTCGGCAAGTACTGGCGCGCCGACGAGATGTTCATGCAGAACCACCAGAACGGCAAGAGCACGCTGCTCAAGTGGCGTGACTACAAATTCCGCGCCGGACTGAAGGACGCCGATTTCAACGAATCCAGCCTGAAGCGCGCGCGCTGAGACCGGTCATGAGACTGTGCGGAACCACCTGGCGGCTTGGCATCGTTACCGGGTTGCTGGCGGTGGCGATTCCGGCCGCGGCGGCCGGCGAGTGGTCCGGTTTCGTGAGCGTGGAGCATCAGGGATTTATCCAGCCACCGCTGTATGCCGGCCAGCACCGCTCGTATTTTTCGGTGGCGGCGCAGCCCGAGTATTACCACCGGATAGAGGGAACGAAAGACAGCTTTAGCTTCGTGCCATTCGCGCGCGTTGATCAATACGACCCGGAACGCAGCCATGTCGACATCCGTGAACTCACCTGGCTCAAGGTTGGTGAGGATTATGAATGGCGCATGGGCATCCGCAAGGTGTTCTGGGGCGTCACCGAATCGCAGCACCTGGTGGACATCGTCAATCAGACCGACCTGGTGGAAAACATCGATACCGAAGACAAGCTCGGTCAGCCCATGATCAATCTGGCACTTATCCGTGATTGGGGCACGCTCAATGCTTTCGTTCTGCCGGGTTTTCGCGAACGGACTTTCCCCGGCGTGGAGGGCCGTCTGCGCGCCAACCCGCGCGTGGACACCGATCAGGCCAGCTATGAGTCCGCCCGTGGACGGCAGCATGTTGACTACGCCCTGCGCTGGTCGAAATCAATCTCCGGCTGGGATATCGGGCTGTCGCAGTTTTACGGCACCAGCCGCGAGCCGCGTTTGTTGCCGGGGCTGGACGGCAATGGGTTGCCGGTGCTCGTCCCCCGTTACGATCTGATTCATCAAACCGGTCTGGATGTACAGCTTACCGAGGGCAGTTGGTTGTGGAAGCTGGAGGCGATCCGACGCAGCGGACAGGGCCCGACCTACAGTGCCGCGACTGGCGGGCTGGAGTACACCTCCACAGGTGTTTTTGGCACGGCCATGGATCTCGGCGTCATTGCGGAATATCTCTACGACGATCGCGGTTCAGCGGCGCCGTCACCGTTCCAGGACGACGTCATGACGGGCCTGCGGCTGGCCGTCAACGACGCGCAAAGCAGCGAAGTGCTGATCGGGGTCATCAACGATCGTCGCAGCGCCGCGCGCTTTTTCAATCTCGAGGCCAGCCGGCGCATCGGGGGACATTACAAGCTGAGTTTCGAGGGACGTGCCTTTGCCGGCGCGCCTGCCAGCGATCCGACTTTTTTCTGGCGTCGCGACGATTACCTGCAACTGGGATTAGCGCGGTATTTCTAGTACCAACACCTATACATATTGTCATCACTCAAGGAGAACATCATGAAACTCTACGGTCATCCCTTTTCTAATGCGGCACGTCGGGTGCAAATGCTGTGTGAAGAATGCAGCATCCCCTACACCTACCAGGTCGTGAATCTGATGGAAGGCGAGCAGTACAAACCGGAATTCCTGGCGCTGAATCCGAACGGCAAGGTGCCGGTCATTGACGATGATGGTTTCGTCGTGTGGGAATCGCAGGCGATCATGCGTTACCTCGCCGACAAGCACAAAGCCAAAACGTGGTATCCGGTCGATCCCCGGGCGCGCGCCCACGTCGATGCGTGGCTGGACTGGAACCAGACGCGTCTTGGGCCGGAGGCGGCCAAGATCATGTTTAACACCCATTTCGCCGGTGACAAGGGCAACCCGGCGGCGATTGAGGACGCCAAGAAATGGCTGCTAAAAATCCTGCCGATGATGGACGGGGAGCTGAAGCAGCGCAAATATCTCTGCGGCGATCAGCCGACGGTCGCGGACATCGCGGCGGCGACCAACCTTGCCTATCTGGAGATGTGCCAATATGACCTGGGCACTTACCCAGCGGTGACAAAATGGTTTGGCGGCATGAAGGCACGTCCAAGCTTCACCAAAACCATCCCGAAATGATGTAACCGTCCGCCGCTGTTTATTCCGGGTCGCGATCCTTGTGCAGGGCGCCGGATATCCGGCGCAACGCGCGCTCGAGCCGATCGTGGTAGATCATCGCGAACAGAACGATCAGCAGGCTCACGCCGATGACGGTGAAGAGCGCGGCGTAATGCGCGTCACGGAAGTAGGTTCCGCCCATGGTCAGCAGCACGGTGCCGAGCAGCCGGCCGAAGGCCGAGACCAGCAGGAAATCGCGCTGCTGCATGTGGCCCAGGCCGAGCACGTAGCAAAGGATGTCCTTGGGAAAACCGGGAATCAGAAACAGCAGGAACGCCAGCAGCAGGCCCTTGTGTTTCATCACGTAGTCGTAGCGATCGATGGTCTCGCGGCTGGCGAGCCGTTCCACGATCGGACGCCCCAGCCACCGCGCCAGCATGAAAGCGATCCACGAGCCCAGGGTCAACCCGATGGTGGAATACACCACACCCCACCATGGCCCGAACAGAATGCCGCCCACAAAACCGGTGACCTCGCCGGGCAGCGGCGCGGCGACGACCTGCACGATTTGCATACCGATGAAAATGGTGGCGGCGTGCCGGGGATTTTCCTTGATGAACTGGAGCAGGTGGTTTTTGCTCGACAGCAGATCGATCATACCCGTGGCGTAAAGCACGTAGGCTATGCCGGCGATGATCGCGCCCGCCAGCAAAATCAGGAGTATCGTTTTTCTATCTGGTTTAAGCATGCGAGCAGCGCCAACGGCGAAAGATGAACCCGTTTTAATTCATTATGCTGATTTAAGTGAGCGGGATAAGGCCATCCTAGCATCCGTGGCCTTGTACCCCCAAAGGCGGGGTTTTACAGCGTCAGCCGCCGGTAAATGTCCGAGACTTTCAGGGGCAGTTTGCGCACGTCGTCCACCAGTGTCCAGTTCACCGCGCCGTACATGTGCGCCAGGTAATCGCGGGCGGATTCATCAGTCGTGATGCAGAAGGGATGGATGCCGGCGCGCTGTCGGGTGGTCCCGGGACGGATACCTGCAACGGTGGCAGCGGCACCGACACCACCGATGGGAGTTGTGAGACGGTGACGAGTATTCCCTGAAGACGATTGGAGAAGTACTGGGTAAAACTCAGGCAAAAAGCCCGCTTTCGCGGGCTTTTTGCTGTCTGGCACCGGGTGGTTGGCAGGGGCATATCGCCGTGCCTTGCCTATACTTGTCAGGTAAACGCCGGCACTTCTGCGCCGCCCGAAAATACAGGCATGCAATCGTCCGAAATAAAAACCCAGATTCTTTCGCACTCGCCCGAGATGGCGCCCGCCACGGCGCAGAATATTGCCGAGGCATTAGCGGCGCGCTACGAAATCCTGGATCCTCTTGGTGAAGGCGGGATGGGCATGGTTTACAGGGTGCGGGATCGCGAGACCACCGAGATCCTGGCGCTTAAGCTGTTGCGCCCCGAAATCGCGCGCGACCCGGCGATGATGGATCGCTTCAAGAACGAAATACGCCTCGCGCATCGCATTACACACAAGAATGTCTGCCGCATTTACGATTTCAACCGCGTCGACGATCTGGCTTTCTTCACCATGGAATACGTGGATGGCGAAAGTCTGCGCGCCTACCTCAAGCGCGCGGGCAAACTGACGCCGGAGCGTGTCATCGATCTGACACGTCAGATCACCGCTGGCCTGAGTGAGGCGCATGCGCAGGGCGTGATACACCGCGATCTCAAACCGGAGAATGTCATGCTCGGCCGGGATGGTCTGGTGAAGCTGCTCGATTTCGGAATTGCCCGCGCCATTGAAAGTGATGTCGTCGCGGCGCGCACTATCATGGGTACGCCAGAATACATGGCCCCCGAGCAGTCGCAGGGCAAGGCGATCGATCAGCGTGCGGACCTGTATGCCTTGGGGCTCATTCTCTACGAATGCCTGACGGGCCGACGTGCATTTTCCGGCGCCACCCCGGTGGAAATCGCGCTCAAGCAACTCAAGGAGAAGCCCCTGCCGCCGAGGAAATTTTTATCCTCCGTGCCGCCAATTCTTGAAGCGGCCGTCATGCGCTGCCTGGAGAAGGAGCCAGCGCGCCGATTTGCCAGTGCCTCTGAGCTCCAGCGCGCACTGGTTCAACCCGGCACCCTTTCGCAACAAGCGCCGCGTATGCGCATGACCGCTGTGTTTGTGATTGTCGGAATGCTGGCGGTGCTGGGAACTTACAGAATGGTGAATCGGCAAGACCAGCCAGCCGCGTCGTCTCAGGTGCAAGAGGCTTCGGCCAACCTGCCGGATCGCCAACAGATACCGGAAGAGCTGGTCAAACTGTTCGAGGCGGCAAAACAGGGTGACGCCGCTGCACAGGAGCGAATTGGACGTTTATATCTTGAGGGGCCGGCGCGCGACCGCGACGAACGCAAGGCGTTTTTCTGGACCCGTCGCGCCGCGCTCAGCGGCGACGGCAATGCGCAATACACGCTGGGACAGATGTACGAAAGCGGCCGCGGTGCACCGCATAATCTGGTCGGCGCCGTTGTCTGGTACCAGATTGCTTTGCGATCGGGCAATGAATCGTCGCGCGCGTCTTACGAGCGCCTGAAAGAGCAGCTTTCCAGCGACGAAATGGCCGAGGCGGAGCAGCAGCTGCACAGGCTGCGACGGGATCGCTGACACCGGGCAGGGGGAAGCACTTTAGCTAGAGACTGCGGACGAGGTTGCGTCCTTCGTGTTTGGCGGTGTAAAGCGCCTGGTCGGCGGCCTGGATGAGGGCGGCGGCGGTGTCACCGTGTCCGGGGAAAATGGCAAGACCGATGCTGACCGTAACGTGGACCATGTCGCCCTGGGGTGTGGTGGTGATGGAATCCTCCACTGTCGCGCGTATGCGTTCTGCGACGATGCGCACCCCTTCTTCCTCCGTTTCGGGAAGGATCACGGCCAGTTCTTCGCCGCCGTAGCGGCAGACCGCATCCACCGGCCGGACGTTCAGCTGAATCAGGTCAGCCACGGTAATCAGTACCTCGTCGCCCGCCTGGTGACCATAACGATCGTTGACGTTCTTGAAATGGTCGATGTCGAGCATCATGACGGAGAGCGGCCGGCGGTAACGGCGGGCGCGCTGAACTTCCTCTTGCAGCCGCTTCTCAAGTTCCCGGCGGTTATAGAGCCCGGTCAGGCCGTCGCGAACGGATAACTCCTCCAGTTTTTGCCGGTGCGCCAGCAGTCGCTCGGCCATGGTGTTGAATTCCATCGCGAGGTGGCCGATCTCGTCATGGTTATTGAGCGTTAATCGATAGGAAAGGTCTTCATTCGCGAAATGCGCCACGCCTTTCTCGAATTCACGCAAGGGCATCAGGACGGATCGCGCCAGCCACACAGCGCCAACAACGGCGATCAGCAGGCCAATTCCGACCGCGGCAGAAATGATCAACAAAAAGCGTTTTTCCGATGCATTGATGTCGGCGCGTAGCATGTTGATCTCGGTGTAGTAGGTGTCGTACATCCGGTCCAGCGTGAACATGATCTGGTTCACGCGCTGGTCCAGTTGGTACAGCGCTGCCCTGGAGGCGTCCGATGAAAAGATGACGTTGGCCAGCACCACGCTGTCTTTCCATTCGCGCCGGACATTGGCCAGCAGGGACTGTTCCTGTGCCCCGAAAAAGGGCTTCTCCAGCATCTCCGCGACGACAGCCTCCACGCCCTGCGCCTCGGATTCGAACTGGGTTCTCAGGGCGTAGCGCGGCGTTAACACATGGTCCTTGACCAGGACGTAAGATTTACGAATCTGGTTTTGCAGGCGTGAGGTCGTCTGAAGCTTGTAAACCGGTTGCTCGACGATCCGGTTCAGGGTGTTGGCCGCGTGTCCCAGAAAAATACTCGAACCGACCGCCACCACGACCAGGGGAATAAAAACGATTCCCATCGCGAGCAGAAACCGGCTTCGCAAGGACAGGCTGGTGAAGAAGAAAGGTTTCATCAGAGGCGGTCCCTCGCCGCGTTCGGCAATCCTGAGGCAGAATTCGTCTTGATGTCGTTAATTTAAAGTATAGTCCGGCACTCAGTTTTTCACGGTTAACCGCGGGAATATGCGCGTAACCGCCTGTTATGGATTGTTAAAGAGTGCGGTGGGTAACCTGCTTCATGTCATTGATAGAAGAGGGCGGCGGGAGTATTTGTAAAAAGGTCGAGGCACAAGCCTGCATGTTTTGTTATCCACCGTAAGGAGCATGTCATGCGCATATCGACGACTGATCCCATCTCCGGCGCCGATGTCAAAAATACCGAGAAGAGCCCGCTCGTTCTCGAAGGAAAAAGCGAAAATGCGCTCAAAATTTATTTTGAGAACGAGGAGAATAAAGAAGTGAGGATTGCTTGCAGTGACCACGATGGTGCAGTCGGTAAGACACCCGCGAATCTGGCTGATTTCTGAAGTATCCCAATCTCCCCTGCCTTGTCTGATTTCCGGTCCCGACCGGCCTGTCAGGCTTTGTTGTCGCATCGTGGTTATGGCATGCTGCGGACTCTTTTGCGCTCAGCGTCGATTACCAAGGCATGATGGAATTCTGGCAACACTTGCAAGATTGGTGGGGGACCACACTGTTCACGATGGGGGATACCCCGGTCAGCACGGACGGCCTGTTCCGCGCCGTCATCGATCCTGCATGAGCGAACCCGGTGGTCTCAAGCGCCGCTTTGCCTGTACCGGCTGCGGCGAATGCTGCACCGGCCGCGGCAGTTATGTCATCGAAGTCAGCCGCGCCGAGCAGCGCCGCATACAGCGCTTCCTCGGCATCACGTGGTCCTGGCTGCGGCGCCGCTACGTATTCCGTTTCGATGACGAAACCGAGAGTGTTCGCATGCATCCCAATGGAGACTGCGTATTTCTCGATGATGACCGGCGTTGCCGCATTTATTCCGTCCGACCAAAACAATGCCGTACCTATCCGTTCTGGCCGGAGCTCGCGACTCGTAAGGCATGGCAAGAAGAAACACGGCGTTGCGAAGGCATCGGGAGTGGCCCGGTTATTTCGCTGGTGCGGTTTCAGCCGGGGCGGAAATAAGCTGATTGATGGCAGGTTTGTAGCATTCCCGGCGCTGGCCGCGTCCGAGCACGAAGATGATCAGCCTGGATCTGGCATGCTGCGCTTGCTGTCCAGCCACTTGAGTAGCGGCTCCCACTGTTCGATGTCGCGCGCCACCTGGGAGCGCGATAGATCGAAAATCCCCAACCCGCGCGCATCGGCCACCAGATAATTCTGGCTCTCGCGCAGGGTGGCAATAAACGGAATTCGGAGACGCGTGAGAAAGCGCTCGAGATTGTGATAGATCTGGGTGTTGAGCGTGGAGTAATTGATGCTCATGCGGCTCAGCACGCTCTCCATGCCGTTCTGGATCGAGCTGTTCTCGCGCACGCGGTTGGCGACCACCGCCAGGCGCGTTTCATCCCGCACGATTTTTCCCACCAGCAGCGCCTCGTGAATGAAATGTGCGGCGGCGCGGATGTCGGTCGGCGAGGGCAACACCGGGATGATCACCGTCTGCGCGCGCCGCACCAGCGCTGTCAGATCGGGGCCGTGTGCGCCGGCGGGTACGTCCATGATGACGTAATCGGTGGAGCGTGGCACGCGCACTGTATCGCGCCACGCCGCGATGCCGCGAATCGGCGGGCGGTCCTGCGGGCGCGCTTCGAGCCACTCCATGCTCGATCCTTGCCGGTCGAAATCCGCGATCACCACGGATTTCCCCTGCGAGGCGTAGTAGCTGGCGAGATTGGTCGCGAGTGTGCTTTTCCCGCAGCCGCCTTTGGCGTTGAGCAGCATGATTTTGCGCATGATCTTTCCTTAGGAGTGGCACACGTGTGTCGGGAGGGAATAGCAGGCCGGGACGGTCAGGTAACCGTTGTGAACATATCGGAACGCAAGTCGCGCGCTTTGTGAGTTGTGTTTTTTTGCGCTCATGGCCATCTCGGCTGGTGGGCGACTGTAAGTTTATTCCAGCACGCCGGAAACCTCTACCGGTTTGCCGGGATCCGGGCCGGGCTTCAGTGTGGGTGCGGCGGCTTCTTTCGGCCGGGCTTGCTGTCCTGCGAGGGACGGGGTTTATCGTCCTCATCCATGAGTATCCGGTGTGCCGGTCCTTCCAGGTCATCGAACTGCCCGGAGCGAATCGACCACAAAAAGGCCCACACAATCACCCCGGCCAGGATCACGGCGAGTGGCACCAGCAGATAGAGGATTTCCATGGGTCTATCCCGCGGCCATCACCGTGGTTGAAGCTAACTTTGAGGCGCGCGGGCGGGTAAGACGCAAGGCGTTGGCCACCACCAGCAGCGAACTGGCCGACATACCCAGTGCCGCCATCCACGGGCTGAGATAACCGGCGGCGGCAACCGGCAAGGCGATCAGGTTGTAGGCCACGGCCCAGACCAGGTTCTGGCGAATAATGCCAAGGGTTCGGCGTGAAACGGCCAACCCGTCGGCCAGGTGCGACAGTTTCTGCGACAGCAGAATCATGTCGGCACTGGCGGCGGCCACGGCGGTGCCGCCGCCCATGGCGATGGAAACCTGGGCGGCCGCCAGCACCGGGGCGTCGTTCACGCCATCGCCGATCATGGCGGCCACGGCGCCTTGTTGTTGCAGTGTTTTGATACATTCGAGTTTGTCCGCCGGTTTCAGATCCCACGCCAGTTCGTTAATGCCGAGTGCTCCGGCGACCCGGCGCGCGGCCATTTCATGATCGCCGGTGAGCAGCATGGTGGATTTTCCCTGGCGGTGCAATTCGTCTATTAGCTCGCGCGCACCAGGGCGCACTTCGTCGCTGAGGACGAAGGCGGCGTGCAATTTATCCGTGCCGGCGAGCAGCACCACGGTATCGCCCGCGCTTCTCAGTTGCCCGAGCATCCCGGTCTCCACGATGTGTTTGGTTTGTTCCTCGATGTAGGACGGCGTGCCGAGAAAATACTTCTGGTTGTTGACGAGGCCGCATAGCCCGGCGCCCGGCGTGTTGATGACTTCGCTGGCTGTTGGCGCAGATTGTTGGCAGGCCTCGATCAGTGCGCGCGCGATGGGATGTTCGGAGTGGCGCTCCAGGGCGCTGGCAATGCCGAGACTCTGGTTTGCCGTCAGCGATGAAATTGTCCGCGTTTCCAGCAGGTGCAACCTTCCGCGCGTCAGCGTGCCGGTCTTGTCGAATATGAAATGGGTAGCGTGCGCCAGGGTCTCGAGCGCGTGCCCGCGCGTTACCAGCAGGCCCAAGCGTGTGAGCTGTCCGGTCGCGGCCGTGATGGCGGCGGGTGTGGCCAGCGACAGGGCGCAAGGGCAGGTGACCACCAGCACGGCGATGGTGGCAGGGAGCCACAGCGCCGCGTCATGTGTCCACCAGTAGAACGCTACGAAAGCTGCCAGCAATAATACCGCCGCCACGAAACCGGCGGCGATGCGGTCGGCCAGTTGCGCGAGGCGCGGTTTTTCAGAGCTGGCGCGGTCCAGCAGCCGCAGGATGGAAGACAGTATGGTGTCGGGTCCGGTCTTTTCGACACGCGCCGTGAGCGGACTTTCGATGTTGAGGGTGCCGCCAATCAGAGGTTGCCCCGGCCCTTTAGTCACCGGCAGGTTCTCGCCTGTGAGCAGAGATTCATCCACGGTGGAGCGGCCCTCCAGCACCACGCTGTCCGCCGGAATGGATTCGCCGGGGCGGATGCGCACCCGATCGCCGGTTTGCAATTCCGCCACCGCCACCGTTTCGGCCATATAAATAGATTCCCTCGGCTCGCCCCCTTCTCCCTCTGGGAGAAGGGATGAGGGGGAGGGGTTAGCGACTTCCGTGATACGCGTGGCCATGGCCGGTGTCGCCCGCACCAATGTCTCTGAGGCCTCGCTGGCGCGCTTGTGTGCCGCCAGTTCGAAATAGCGCGCGGTCAACAGGAAGAACGCGAACATGCACACCGAGTCGTAGTAAACCGTGCCTTCACCGGTGACGGTGGTCCACAGACTGGCCAGGAAGGCCGCGCCGATGCCGAGCGATACTGGTACATCCATGCCGGTACGGAAATGTTTCAGGTCGCGCCATGCCGAGCGGAAGAAGGGTTGTGCGGAATAAAGCAGAACGGGCAGTGTCAGCAGCAGGCTGACCCAGTAGAAGAAGCGCCGGTATTCGATTTCCACCCCCGACCAGTCGCCGACATACAGTGCGACCGAGAGCGTCATGACCTGCATTCCGAAAACGCCGGCTACGCCTACACGCCGCAGCAGTTGGCGGCGGTCGTTTTCGAGTTGCTGCTGGTAACGCCCCGGATCGAACGGGTGCGCGAGGTAACCGATGCGGCTGACGGCTTGCAGTATATCGCTCAGATGTATGTGGCGCTCGTCCCAGCGCACACGTGCGCGATGCGTGGCGTAATTGATGTGCGCTGACAAGACGCCGGGCACATGCGCGAGATGGCGTTCATTGAGCCACACGCAGGCGGGGCAGGTGATGCCCTCGAGGATCAGCGCCGCTTCGCGCACGTGCTCGCCGTCGGCGCGGACGAAACTTTTCTGTATCTCGGGATGATCGTAGAGCGTGGTTTGGCGCAAAAATTCTGGCATGATTTCGCGTGCCGTTGGCGCCTCCGCAGTGCGGTATTTGTAATAGTCGCTCAAGCCGCCATTGACGATCGCCTGTGTCACGGCCTCGCAGCCATGGCAGCACATCGGACGCGCCGCTCCCTCGATGTCCACGGTCAAATCAATGCCCCGCGGCACTGGCAGCCCGCAATGAAAACACACGGCTGTGGCGACGTGTATTGCGGGAGGCGACTGCGTGACAATGGTGGACATGGATGGGCGATGAAATCCCTGATGCGCAGGGTCATTCTATATGATTCACGCCATCAAGCGATGCTTGTGCTTTTGAGGGCGCAATAATTGGGCGCCCGACGGCGTTTTATTCTGGCATAAATTTTTTTGTTTAGTGGTTTACTGGGGATTGTTCCACAATGCTTGTCGTTGACGTGCACAATGGTTTGCAGGAAACTTGGCCGCGCAAACATTATTGCGCAGCGCGGGAGAGCAAAGCATGATTCTGAGTCACGTCTGGGGTTTGTTGTTCCATCCGGAAGAAGAATGGAAAACCATCCGGAAGGAAAACTGCACCATCGGCAAGTGTTATTGCTCCCACGTCCTGCTGCTCGCCGCCATTCCGCCGCTGGCCGGTTACATTGGTACCACACAAGTCGGCTGGCAGGTCACGGCCCGCGAGGTACACACCCTGACGCCCGAGAGCGCGCTGTGGATCGCGGTCCTGTCGTACATCACCATACTTGTGGCGGTGTTCACCATCGGCAAACTGATTCACTGGATGGGCCAGACTTACGGCACCAAACAGACGCTGTCCCAGTGCATTGCGCTGGCGGCCTATACCGCGACGCCGCTGTATCTCTCCGGCATCATGCTGCTGTATCCGATGCTGTGGCTGAACCTGTTGCTTGGCCTGCCAGTACTCGCGTACACCGTATACCTGCTTTACACCGGCGTGCCGATCATCATGGGCATTCCCCAGGAGCGCGGCTTTCTGTTTTCCACCGCGGTGCTGGCGGTCGGCCTGGTGGCGCTGGTGGCGGTGCTCGCCGCGACGGTCATACTCTGGGATATTGGCGCCGGCCCGGTGTTCGCCGGATAAGGTTTGACCTGCGTCAACGTGATGTCGCCTGTATTTATAGTACTTTCTGCACCGGGCCGAGCCTTCCGGTGACGCAACCACATCGTTGTATCGAGCATTAATAATTTACGCGGAATAGCGGGAGAAACATGGCCGCCCAGGATACCTACAATTACAAGGTAGTTCGGCAGTTCGCCATCATGACCGTGGTCTGGGGTATTGTCGGCATGCTGGTCGGGGTGCTGATCGCCGCGCAGATGGCATGGCCGGCACTCAACTTCGACATTCCCTGGCTCACCTTCTCACGCCTGCGCCCGCTGCACACCAACGCCGTGGTGTTCGCTTTTGGTGGCTGCGCGCTGTTCGCCACCTCCTATTACGTCGTGCAGCGCACCTCTCACGTGCGCCTGTTCAGCGACGGGCTCGCGGCTTTTACTTTCTGGGGTTGGCAGCTCGTGATTGTGTCGGCGGCCGTTACTTTGCCGCTCGGCATCACCACGACGAAAGAATACGCCGAGCTTGAATGGCCCATAGATATATTGATCACGCTGGTATGGGTCACTTATGCCGTTGTGTTCTTCGGCACCCTGATCAAGCGCCGCGTAAGCCACATCTACGTCGCCAACTGGTTCTTCGCGGCGTTCATTCTCACGATTGCTGTATTGCATGTGGTGAACAGCGCCGCGCTCCCGGTTTCCATGTGGAAATCCTATTCGGCCTACGCCGGCGTGCAGGATGCCATGGTGCAGTGGTGGTACGGCCACAATGCCGTGGGTTTCTTCCTGACGGCGGGTTTCCTCGGCATCATGTATTACTTCATTCCCAAGCAGGCCGAGCGACCGGTGTATTCGTATCGCCTGTCGGTGGTGCACTTCTGGGCGCTGGCGTTCACCTATATCTGGGCCGGACCGCATCATCTGCACTACACCGCGCTGCCGGACTGGACCCAGTCGGTGGGCATGGTGTTCTCGCTGATCCTGCTGGCGCCTTCCTGGGGCGGCATGATCAACGGCATCATGACGCTGTCGGGCGCGTGGCAGAAGCTGCGCACCGATCCCATCCTGAAATTCCTGGTCGTGTCGGTGTCGTTCTACGGCATGTCCACCTTCGAAGGCCCGATGATGTCCATCAAAACCGTGAACGCGCTGTCGCATTACACCGACTGGACCATTGGCCACGTGCACTCCGGCGCGCTCGGGTGGGTGGCCATGATTTCGATCGGTGCCATGTATTTTCTCATTCCACGCCTGTTCGGCCGGCAGATCCACAGCGTTAAACTCATCGAGACGCACTTCTGGATTTCCACCATCGGGATAGTTCTGTATATCTCGGCCATGTGGATCGCGGGCGTGATGCAGGGGCTCATGTGGCGCGCGGTCAACGCCGACGGCACGCTGACCTACAGTTTCGTGGAATCGGTGCAGGCGATGCATCCGTTCTATATTGTGCGCACTCTCGGCGGTGTGTTCTTCCTGACCGGCATGCTAATCATGGCGTACAACCTGTGGAAGACGATCAAAGGGGCTAAGCCCGTTGATGCGTTTATTCCGGCCCCGGCGGCGGCGCACTGAGGGAACGACCATGGCATCCGGACATGACAAAGTTGAAAAAAACGTCGGCCTGCTGATCGTCCTGACGGTGCTGGTGATCTCGGTGGGCGGACTGGTGGAAATCCTGCCGCTGTTTTTCCAGAAGTCCATGACCGAAGCGGTGGCGGGCCTGAAGCCCTACTCGGCGCTGGAACTGGAAGGCCGCGACATTTATATCCGTGAATCCTGCATGGTGTGTCATTCCCAGATGATCCGCCCGTTCCGCGCCGAGACTGAACGCTACGGTCATTACTCGGTGGCCGGCGAATTTGTTTACGACCGCCCGTTCCAGTGGGGCAGCAAGCGCACCGGCCCGGACCTGCATCGTGTCGGCGGGCGCTATTCAGACGAGTGGCACCGCGTGCACCTGATCAATCCGCGCGACGTGGTGCCGGAATCGATCATGCCGGGTTATCCGTGGCTGGCGAAGAACAAGCTCGATCCGTCGTTGATCCAGAAGAAGATGCGGGTGTTGCGCACGCTCGGGCACCCGTACACGGACGAAGACATCAAGAATGCCCCCGGAGAACTGGAAGGCAAGACCGAAATGGACGCGCTGATTGCCCACCTCCAGAACTTGGGCACGACCATCAAGGCACGGAGATGACATGAGCCAGGTGATGTTTCATTCGATCTGGACGGTGCTGCTGCTGATCCTGTTTGTCGGCATTATCGTTTGGGCCTTCAGTTCGCGGCGCAAGCGCGCGTTCGACGAGGCCGCACGACTGCCCTTAGAAGATGAAGATACTCACTTACTCCCCCCCTCCCAGAGATTACCAACGCGTGCGTCAGCACGCTTCGGCTCGCCCCCTTCTCCCTCCGGGAGAAGGGGTGGGGATGAGGGCGGGAGTAGACGGGGCACGAGGTCAGTGGAAAAAAAACATGTCTGACTTCACGAGCGCTTTTTGGAGCTGGTTCATCATCATCCCGGTGGTCGGCGGCATCATCGCCATGTTCTGGCTCAATCGCTGGATGTCCGGCGGACCGCGCCCGAAAGACGATGAAAAACCCAAGTCTCATGGCCACACGTGGGATGAAGATCTGCAAGAGCTGAACAACCCGCTGCCCAAGTGGTGGCTGAACCTGTTCTACATCACGCTGGTTTTCGGTATCGGCTATCTGGTGCTTTATCCGGGCCTCGGTACCTTTGGCGGCATTCTCGGCTGGACGCAGAAAGGCCAATACGAAGGCGAGATTACCGCCGCCGACAAGGCCTTCAATCCGCTGTACGAGAAATATCTCAAAGAAGATCTCAAGTTGCTCGCCGCCAATCGTGAAGCGATCAAAACGGGCGAACGCCTGTATGTGAACTATTGCACCGGTTGTCACGGCTCGGATGCCGGTGGCGCTTCGGGTTATCCCAGCCTGCGTGACGAGGACTGGCTGTACGGTGGCGATCCGCAAATGATCAAGGTCTCGATCATGAACGGCCGCACCGGCGCGATGCCGCCGTGGGGCGCGGTGCTGGGACCGGAAGGCACGGCCAATGTCGCCGAATACGTGCTGCAACTGAGTGGCCGCAGCGTGAATGACACCGTGGCCGAAACCGGCAAGGAAAAATTCAAGCAGCTGTGCGTGGCCTGCCATGACGCGGACGGCAAGGGTAATCAGGCGCTGGGCGCGCCCAACCTGACCGACAACATCTGGCTCTACGGCGGCTCGAAGCAGAAGATCATGGAGAGTATCGACAAGGGCCGCTCCGGCCGCATGCCGGCGCATGCCGAATTCCTCGGCGAGGCCAAGGTGCATCTGCTCGCCGCCTACATCTACAGCCTGTCACATCCCGTCGCGGGGGGCAGCACGGAGAAACATTGAACATGAAACCGCCAGCCGATTCATCGGGGCGGGAGGAGAAAGAAAAGAGCGGTGCAGAAGAAAAAAAGCGCATACCCTCTTTAGTCGAATCGCAGGAAGAGGTGGCGCGCCTCGCTGCGGAAAAAAAATCACGCGCCGCTGAAACACCGCGCAAGCCCCGCGCCGTCCCGAACCGCATCATCCCCATCGCCGAGGTGGACGCGGTTCAGGAAGGACTGTACGCCAAGCGCCAGCGCGTCTATTCCCGCGAGGTCCACGGTTACTTCGCCACGCTGCGCGTGGCCATGGTCGGCCTCACGCTCGGCCTCTATTATTTTCTGCCGTGGTTCAACTGGGGCGAGGGACGGCAGGCGTTCCTGATCGACCTGCCGAACCGCAAGTTCCACCTGTTCGCCTGGACCTTCTGGCCGCAGGACCTGTTCTTCCTCACCGCCATCCTCGTCATCTCCGCGCTGTCGCTGTTCCTGTTCACCGCCATCGCCGGGCGCGTGTGGTGCGGCTTCACCTGTCCGCAGACGGTGTGGACCGAGGTGTTCCTGTGGATCGAGCGCCAGATCGAGGGCGACCGCCCGAAGCAGCTGAAGCTCGCGAACCTCCCCTGGAACCATCGCGACAAGCTGGTGAAGAAAGGCAGCAAGCACTTCGTCTGGATCGTGTTTTCCCTGTGGACCGGTTTCACCTTCGTCGGTTATGTCACGCCCATCCGCGAACTGGCGCTGTCGTTCACGCAGTTCGCGCTTGGGCCGTGGGAGCTCTTCTGGATTCTGTTCTACGGTGGCGCCACCTACGGCAACGCCGGCTGGCTGCGCGAGCAGGTGTGCCTGTACATGTGCCCGTACGCGCGTTTTCAGGGCGCCATGTTCGACCGCAACACGCTGATCATCTCCTATGATCCCGCGCGTGGCGACCCGCGTGGTGCGCGCCAGCGCGGGGTGGAGCCGAAAGTTCAGGGGCTCGGCGACTGCATCGATTGCACCCTGTGCGTGCAGGTCTGCCCCACCGGCATTGACATTCGCGACGGGCTCCAGGTCGGTTGCATTGCCTGCGCCGCGTGCGTCGACGTGTGCGACACCGTGATGGACAAGATGGGCTATCCCAAGGGGCTCATCCGCTATACCAGCGAAAACGCGCTCGAAGGCAAGCCGGTCAAGCTGCTGCGCCCGCGCGTGCTGATTTACACTGGATTACTGGCAGCGATTGTCGCGGCGTTGGTAATTGCCGTATTGTTGCGCGTGCCACTCCAGCTCGACGTGCTGCGCGACCGCAACGCGCTGTTTCGTGAGACCTTCGATGGTTTGATCGAGAATACCTATACACTCAAGGTCATGAACATGGATAACGGACCGCATCGCTATGTGCTCAACGCGTATGGTATCGAAGACTTGCAACTGCGCACGGACCGCCCCGAGATCACGGCGGCGGCGGGCGAGGTGGTGGAAGTGCCGGTGCGCTTGCAGGCCAATCGCGCCAATCTGAAGCAACGCAGTACGCCGGTTTACATCCGTTTGCAGGCTGTTGATACCGACGGCCTTGCCACCGAGCAGACCGCGCGCTTCCTCGGTCCAGCCGGCGAGCGAAGTCAATAAAAGTAGTCTCAAAAATATTACCCTCTCCCCTTGCGGGAGAGGGTGGGGGAGAGGGGGAATCTTATTGTGAAATTACATTTTTGGAATGACTTCTATGCACGGGAAAAAGGACAAAGAACAGAGCATCCGCTGGTACCGCGAACCCTTCGTATGGCTGTTGATCGCGTTGCCGCTGACGGCCGTAATCGCGAGTTTCATCACCTTGGGCCTGGCCATCAGATCTGACGACGGTGTGGTGGAGGATGACTATTACCGCCGCGGCAAGGAGATCAACCTGGTGCTGGCGCGCGATCAGGCCGCGGCGACCCGCGGCCTGCAAGGCCGCGTCGAGCTCGACGACGCAAAAAATCAAATGCAGCTCCGGCTCACCGTGCGCGAACGCAGCGCGATCCCGGACAACGTCGAGCTTAAATTTCTGCATGCCACGCGTTCCGGCATCGATCGTGTGCTGATTCTCGCGCGCCAGTCCGGTGGCCTGTATCAGGCGCCGCTGCCGGAGTTGGCGCAAGGCCACTGGAACGTGCAGCTCGCGGCGCAGGACTGGCGCCTGGTCGGGTCGCTGTTCGTGCCCGGCGCACGCGGTTTCGATTTGCGCCCGTCGCTTCCTTAAAAGAAAAAATTAAACAGGATTAACAGGATTTTTTGAGTTCTATTGGTTAAGTGGGTGAAGAAGCTCGGCAGGAAAAAAATAAAATCCCCCCTCCCTTGACGGGAGGGGGCGAGGGGGAGGGTGAACATCAACACTAAAGCAGCAAGTGGATTCGGAATTTGCAGCATGTCTAAACTGACACCCCCACCCCAACCCTCCCCCGTCGAGGGGGAGGGAGTATCTTGCGTTGGCCCGTCGATCTGGGTGACTGCTTGCTCATTTTTCGACAGAGGTAATTTTTATTTTTCAAAATCTTTAATCCTGTAAATCCTGTTAATCCTGTCTATTCATCTTCTATGCCTACGGAAATCACCCTCGTCTCGGCGTTCCTCGTGGGCCTGCTCGGTTCGGTGCATTGCCTCGGCATGTGCGGCGGCATCGTCGGCGCGCTCACGCTAGGACTGCACGAAGACATCCGCCGTTCCCCCGCGCGCCTGTTTCCCTATCTCCTCGCCTACAACACCGGCCGCATCGCCAGCTACGCCGTCGCCGGCGCGCTGGTGGGCTTCCTGAGCGCGCAGATATTGCACATCGCGCCCCCGGCGCAGGCGCGCCTCGCCGCGAAAATCATCACCGGCGGATTCATGATCGCGCTCGGTCTGTATCTCGCCGGCTGGTGGCCCGGTTTGTCAGCGCTCGAGCGCCTCGGCGGCAAACTCTGGGTGCGCATCGAGCCTTTCGGCCGGCGCTTCCTGCCGGTGAATCACCCAGCCAAAGCGCTCGCGCTCGGGCTGGTGTGGGGCTGGTTGCCCTGCGGTCTGGTTTATTCGGCGCTGGCCTTGTCGCTGGCCACGGGTAACGCCGCCCGCGGCGCCTTGCTCATGCTGGCCTTCGGCCTCGGCACGTTGCCCATGCTGTTCGCCATGGGCGCCACCGCGCGTTGGCTGGGGAATGTGGTGCGTCTCGTCTGGGTGCGCCGCGTGGCGGGTATTTTGATACTGCTCTTTGGCGTGTATACACTGGCGGCGACGGGTGGGCACGCCGGCCATGGTGGCGAGCAGGCCAGCCACAGCAGAAGCAATAATTATGAGAACTGAATATGATTTTTCGAAAGGCAAGCGAGGCGCCCTTATGACATTGCGCCAAATCAAAATGACCATCGGTTCCGTGGTGCTCGAAGCCGAGCTGCTGGACACGCCCACGGCGGAAGCCATCTGGAACGCGCTTCCGTTCACCTCCAAGGCCAGCACCTGGGGCGAGGAGGTTTATTTCTCGACGCCGGTGCACGTGAAACGCGAGGCCGATGCCCGCGACGTGGTACAGCCCGGCGAGCTCGCCTTCTGGATTGAGGGCGACTCCATCGCCATTGGTTTCGGCCGCACGCCGATCTCGCAGGGCAATGAAATCCGCCTCGCCGCTAAAACAAACATCTGGGGCAAGGCCAAGGGCGATGTGAAGCAGCTCAAGTCAGTGAAGTCGGGCGCGGCGATTAAGGTGGAGAAGGTCGGTTAGGCAACAACATGCAGCCAATCGATATTCTGAGAGAAGATTTCGCGCAAACCGTCGAGTTCATCGACAAGTGCGACGATCACATCTTCAAGATCAAGAACTGGGCCCTTCTCACTTCGTCCGCGGTTATCGCCTTCTCGTTCTCTCAAGACCATGACTTCATCGCACTTGCGAACCTAGCATTGCTATTCGCCTTCATATACTTGGAGCTGATATACAAATCATTCCAGGACACAGCAATCCAACACACCACTGATATTTCTCAACGGATAGACAAGCACTTAGCAGATCCATCGGCTGCAGAACTGTTGGTCGGCTATAACCATAGCTACGGACGCAAGCTTCAGTACCCATCCGTGTGTCGAGTATTCTCCATTCTCGGCAATCGCAATCGCCGGCACATCCTCAACTTCTATGGCCTACTTGCCTTGTTCTCAGTCGGCGCTTTGGGGGTGGCAAGATTTGTTGCCTAATAGGAACAATTGGGGCCAGATCATTGTTTTCGCAATATAAGCGACTATTGCGATTTGACCCTGGTTTTTAGGCCCTAGTCTGCAGACGTGGGCGCGGTTTCACTGGGTGCGACCAATCGACGGAGGTTTGCGTTCAGCGTACTGTTGACTATTTCTTCGCGACATCCCCACAACTTTGCAAGCTCTCGCTCGGCATCTTTCGCATTCCAAGGCATAAGTGGTCCACTGCTAGTTTTGGCGAAAGGTCCATCGGTTTCCGTGAGCAGTCGTTCCCGTGGCATTGCCGCTGCCAAGCGACTTCCGCGTTCAGACTGGAGCATTGCTGGGCCGACACTAAACCAGCAACCGAGCTGAATTGCGCGTTTGAGCTCCTTCAGCGAGCCAGAGAACCAGTGCAACACCGGCGTACCGCAGTTCGGATACTTCTCAATGGCATCCAAAACTTCACGTGACGCACGCCGAGAGTGGAGGCTGATAATGCGTCCCCCGTGAACTGTACAGGCGCTGAGCGCTTTTTCGAGAATCTTTTGTTGAAGCCCAAAGGATGCGGCGCAACTCTCGGAGCCGTCCAGCCCGATTTCACCTATATAAGGCGTCTCTGGTACGAGCGAGCATAACAGATCGATCTCAGCGTGCCGCTCAGCCACGACTTGCGGATGCAGTCCTAGTGCGACTCGCACGCGAGGAGCGTCGCCCACTAGACGGCGGGTGCCGCTCCAGGCGAGTGGCGTCGTCGTCACCGCTAGAACATAGACTTTCTCGCGTACAACGCGGGCGAGAACAGAATCAGGGTGCGGATATAGATCCAGGTGGCAGTGGAAATCGATCATTTGACCTTCGCAGCGGCGAGGAACGCCGCAAGCTCCTCGAGCCCCCTCTTTGCCACGTCTCGGTACTTGGACACATCGCCCAACTGTGCTGAGTTAAGCGAGCTCGCTGTCCAGCGCTCGATACCCTTGCGTCGTACGTACTCGACCGCCATCGCCGCCGCCCGCACGTCGTCGAAGGCACGATAGTCAGAACCGCGGCGCGAGAGGTCCTTGTACTTGTAGTCAGTTGGGTCAGCACCATTCCAGCGATGAAAAGCGGCCCGTCGAATCAGGCAGGGCACGCACCGGCCACAATGTGTGTTAATACGCGCAGACCGGCCGCAACTCATGGTGCTACCGGCGAGCTTCTTAAGAAGCTTCTGGTCATTGCATTCCGCCAGCATCTGACCCTTGGTCTTGAACTGGTATGGATTCAACAGCTTGACATCCAGTCCAGTGGCAACGAGCAGCGATTGAACCCGGGCGATAAAAGCGGGATGCGTAGTGCGGGTGCTTAGGCTTCCGAGCCGCATCGGCGTCAGTGGTACGTTCAGGCTGATGAAGCCGTTTTCAGGGACGATTAAGGTCGTTTTCCCCGATACCTTATAATTTTTGAGCGCTGTGGCTGCGAGAACGCCATACGCGAGAAAGACAAAAGATCGTGCGCGCTGCGAAGTCTCGGACTCACCCAGAGTTCTGACATAGTGATTGAGTTGAAGGTGATGGCCGTCGCCGCAGATCTGGCGGGCGAAGTAGGTCTGATTCGCCTTATCGCCCTTCGAGACTTGGCTGACGAGCAGCGGCAGTTCCTTCTGAGCAACAAGGTCGATCGCGCCGACGAGACTGTCCATTCCACCAGAGAGGAGACAGGCCACCGTTTCATCCCGCAACTTCGCATGCTTTGGAGGTTTCGGGCTGATGCCGCCTTCAGTGAAGAAAACCTCCCAGATGTCGCCCGTTAGGAAGCACAGGGCGGATTCGAGAGCATGCGCCTGCTGACTCCAGAACTTGGGGTCGGAAACGGCAACGGAAAGTTCGATATGCCGCGTCCATCCATCGGGGCTTGTTTTCCGCAGGCAGCCATGGTCGGCAGCGACGATACCAAGAGCTATGGAGAGAAGGTCCCACGCACGCTGCGCGGGCACAAGCTGCATCCGGTTGATCGTCTGTAGCAACGAATGTCCGATCGAGCCGTCGGAGTGCTTGTCAGGAACATCGAACAACAACACGTTCAGATCGGCCTTCTTCGGCGCATCCCAAGAGTCACGCGGTGCACAGTAAACCTTCATGACACGTAGTCCTCGAAGACGCGAAACGTCTCTTCGATTACGACATTCGCGATCGATGCTGCGGCGCTGCGAGTTAATCTCCGCCCGCTGTCACGCGCCGACCGGAATTGGGCGGCTACGCATTCACGCACATATTCCTTCATATCCTCTATACGACTGACGGCTGCCGCCGCATCCGGCGCCTTGTCCTGGATGTGCAGACCGATATCAAGCTCGATCCGGCGGCATAGGTCGTAGGCGACATACCGCTCGATCACTAGCTCGATCTGCTCAGGGGTGAGGAGGATGAGGTCCACGTCCGGAACTTGTTCGACCAAGTCCGAAAGCGCTTGCGCGATGGCGTCCCGGCTCGCTTCGGCATCGAGCGTGCCGTCCGGGGGCCGGATCGCCTCAGCGATGGCATCGCCAATTTCCTTAGCGTTGCGTCCGGCGAGGCTTGCCGCATCGATTCCGATCTCGGGCGGAAGCGCCTCGCCCCTGCTCAGCGCTTCCAAGACGCCGTGCAGCCGGCCTACCGTGCGGCTGGTCCCTGCCATGCGCGCGGCCGCGCGCCGTGAACCGCCGAGGCCTTTGCTGGTGTAAGCCTTGAGGCCGGAGCGCAGATCGTCCCGCGAGCCGTTCTTGGCGTAGTGACCTAACCGTAGTCGAGCACCTAAGAATCGCCTGGTAGGCGCGAGGCCTGGCTTCGGCTGCAGTCGTGGTCGTTCCGGTGACGCCGGTTCTGGATTCGGCGGTGGGCCATCGGGCGACGCATCTGGCCGCGGCGCAGGCGGCACCGGCGGGACCCAAGGTGGAATCAGGGGCGCCCCGCCCGGCGAACCTCCGCTGGAGGTCGAAGTCCCCATGCGCTACTTCATTGCACCAACGCTGGCGTCGATTGCACGTCTGACCGTTTTGTCGATGCTAGGCTCGGTCTTCCAGTGGGCAAAGACGCTGGCGGCCCAGGATTTGTCGCGCAGCAGTGGCACAATGCTCGCCTTCAGTTGCTGCGCTGGCAACTCTCGCAGGAAAGCGGAGAGGGACCGGCTGAGGTCGGGTTCGGCCTCGACTAGGGTGAGACAGGCATACAGAATAGGCGGCGTGCCCCATTCTGTTGCTTGCTTGGCGCGTACCAGCAGCCGCTCCATCATGATTTCCAGTTCCGCCCTATTGCACTGTTTGAGCTTCGGCACCAATTGGCTTGCAACACTGGATCGTATCTCAAGCAGAGCACGAAGAAGGTCTGCAGCGTTGGAAGAGAGTTGATCGGCCGCAGTGATAATCGGCATGTGCTCGCGGCTGACATAGACTACTGGACGCAGGTCAATCTCCGAAAAAAGCGGAGCTAACCCGAGCCAGCTTTTGTTGAACGCGTTATTCCACTCGGCCGGCAATTCAGGCTCCTGCCCCTTGGACACCGCCTCCTCCCACGGTTTCAGGAAGACCGGCTTCCCATCTGCGCTTTCGTTGACCTCTTTCACCAGTCTCGCGTATGTTTCGGCGCTTCCGCAGCGCTCGAACAACAACATCTTGGCCAACGCCGCCTCGTCCACGCTGACACCCTGCGAGCGAGCGATCGCTAGCCGAATCGACAGCGTGTTCAGAAACCGCTTGATCAGCCTGGGGTTGCCCGCAATTTGGCGGGCCGTAGTCATAATGTGTGCCAGGCGGTCGGCCAAGGCAAGCTGCCGATCCAGATCGGCGGGCGCATCCTTCAGCAGCGACGCAATAAAAGCGTGGTCCACGCGCTTTCCCTGCCAAGTCTCACCTAGTTGCTTGCATACGCTCTGACGCAGGGCGTCCTTTTGCTCCTGTTGGAGCGTACTGTTCTCAATGAAAAGCATCAGCAGGTAGGCACGCACATCTTGCGTACCGAGTGGGGGTACGCGGATCGGAACTTGGATCAGCTTGTCGAAATAGTTTGTGACCAGCTCGTCATCAAGATTCACGCCTTTGAAGTGGGCACGCACGGACTCGCGGATCATCTTGTCGTCGGCCGCAATAATGAACGCGGTGCGATCGAGGAAGAGAAACAACCGCATGGCCTCGAGAGTGGCGATAGCAGTCTGCGGCAGGCATCTGTCCAAGTCATCCACAAACACCACAAGAGTGACGTCCATCTCGGCAAGCGTTGCCGCGAAGTGATCCCGAAGGTGCTGGATCTCCTTCGGAGGCGTATCTACCTTCTTGGGTTTCAAAAGACCACCCGCGGCGGTGGCAGCCTTCTTACCGACCGCTTCGGCGTCTTCGATATCTTTTGCCGTGATATCGCCGTCGGCGAGCCCACTGGCGGCGCGCCAAGCTGCGCCAGCAATGCCAATCGGGGGCAGCCCAAGTGCAATAGCTGCAATCGAACCCGTGGACAGCGCGGCAGCACGTAGCCAGTTAACGCGCTCGAGTAGCGCGGTCGCTTTGTCCACCGCTGTCGAGGTTTTCTTGGCTCGTTCGAGGAGCCTGTGCACGATCACTTCGACCAGCGCAGCGCGCGCATCGTCATATCCCTGATACAGCCAGGCGTTGAATTGGACGAAGAGAAACTTCTCGCTGGAGCGTTCTCTGAGGGCCGCTTCGACCAGCCGGATCATCGAAGACTTGCCCACCCCCCATCCGCCGGTTATACCGATTGAAATGGGTTTGCCGGCTGCTTGGACCACGATCTCTGCTGCGGTGTCTGCAACGGCTCGGAAATTCAGGAAATCGCGGTTGGTTTCGTTATCCGACCACATTTGTTATTGCCAGTATTCTTTCCCTAGAACATAACGCGCCCATGTGTCTTGGGGGCAGTATAACGGGTATTTTACAAAATCAGCGCATCTCTCGGCGGACATGCGCGGTCGTGGCAACCTGCATTGCTGACTCAATGTGGCTCCCTATAATAAGGAATCAAAGGGGCCAGGCTCAATTATTTCTGTATAGGTGACGGGGTAAATCACAGTTTCCGCCGATATTGACCAGAAACTGTGATCCCCCGATTTAGGCTCACTCTTGCCGGTCTGTCAGCGACAGCCGTATCTCATGCCACCTTCCGCTTCGGCTGCTACGCCTCCGCCTTGAACTGATCGTTCAGCGGCACGCGCGCGATGTGGTCCACGTAGTTGTTGAACGTCTTCATGCCCACGCCGAGCAGCACCTCGATGACCTGTGCCTTGGTGTAGCCCGCGTTGAGGAACGTCGCGAGGTCGGCCTGCGCCACGAAACCGCGCTGGATGATCTGAAAAAATCGCTGCTGTATAAGGCTTTCGCGGGGGAGTTGTGACGCGGCTTGACACATAACTTGACTTATACTTGACACAAAAATTGAGGTCAGATCACAGTTTCCGCTAATATAAGCGGCTATTGTAATCTGACTCCCGTTCCAGAAATTTCCCATGGCCAAAGACCCGGTTAACAACCTCAACGTCCTCTCGCAGGACCTGCTGCCGACGCCGCAGCAGGTGAAGAACGCGCTGCCGCTGACCGACAAGGCGCAGGCGACGGTGTTGCAGGGGCGCGAGACGGTGCGGCGCATCCTCGACCGCGAGGACCCGCGCCTGTTCGTGGTCATCGGTCCCTGTTCGATCCATGACATCAAGGCGGCCCATGAATACGCCGAGCGCCTGAAGCGGCTGGCGGAGGAAGTGAAGGACTCGCTCTATCTCATCATGCGCGTGTATTTCGAGAAGCCGCGCACCACCGTTGGCTGGAAGGGCCTGATCAACGATCCGTTCATGGACGATTCCTTCCATATCGAGAAGGGTCTGCACATGGCGCGCGAGCTGCTGCTGCATCTGGCGGAGATGGGCCTGCCGGCCGCGACCGAGGCGCTCGACCCGATCACGCCGCAATATCTTTCCGACCTGATCACCTGGACCGCCATCGGCGCGCGCACCACGGAATCACAGACGCACCGCGAGATGGCGAGCGGGCTGTCCACGCCGCTCGGCTTCAAGAACGGCACCGACGGCGGTCTCACGGTCGCCATCAACGCGCTGCACTCGTCCGCGAGTGGGCATAACTTCCTCGGCATCAACCAGGAGGGCCAGTGCGCCGTGTTCCGCACCCGCGGCAACCGCTACGGCCATATCGTGTTGCGCGGCGGCAACGGGCGCCCGAACTACGATTCAGTCTCCATCGCGCTGGCCGAGAAGGAACTGGCCAAGGCCAAACTGCCGGTCAACATCGCCGTGGACTGCTCGCACGGCAATTCCAACAAGGACCCGGCGCTGCAGCCGCTGGTGGCGGAGAACTGCGTCAACCAGATTGTCGAGGGCAACCGCTCGATCGTGGCGCTGATGCTGGAAAGCCACCTGCACGAAGGCCACCAGCCGATCCCGGCCGACCTGAAGCAATTGAAATACGGCGTGTCCGTGACCGACCCCTGCATCGGTTGGGACACCACGGAAAAGCTGTTGCGCTCCGCGCGCGAAAAACTGAAGCCGGTATTATCCACGCGCAAAGCTCCGGGCTGAGTTAGAGTTACGCCTGAATGGATTTCAGGCTGGGGATCAAAAACCGGATATTTGGCGCCTACGTGCTGGTACTGGCACTCGGGGCGATGCTGGCGTTCCTGGTTTACACCGACAGCCAGCACGTCGCCGATACCTCCCGCGGGCTGACCGGAACCGCCGTCCCGCAATTGAGCGCCATCAATACGCTCAAGCTCGACCTGCTGACGCAGGAATCGGTGCTGTATCGCTACTACGTCGATCACGACCGCCAGCGCTTCCTCGCAGACTATGCGCGCATGGATAACGTGTGCGCTACCGGTTTCGTCAATATCGCCGAGGCGCTGGGCCAGCATGCACTGCTGCAATCGGTGCAGAATGACTACTCCCGGCTCAGCCAGATCGGTCGCGACCTCGATCAGGCATTGAATAAAAAGCCGCGCAACATGAATCGCGCCGAGAAGTTGCTGGCCGAGGCCGGCGCGATTGTGAACCGGATTCACCGCGAGCTTGATGAACTGGCCGCGAACGTTGCCGCGCGCGTGCAACAGGGTGGCGCGCGCGCCGAAGCCACCGTGGAGACCATGCAGAACCGCGTGATCCTGTTCGCCGGTGCCATTTTCATTATTTCCCTGTTTGTCGGCTATTACCTCATCTCCTTTCTCAACGAGCAGACCGAGCGCCGCCGGCTCGCCATGTTCCCGGAGCGCAACCCGAATCCGGTGTTGCAGTTGTCGCCCGACGGGGCCGTGCTCTACGCCAACCCGAGCGCGAAGGATTTGCTGAAAAAGATCGACGTCGAAAAAAGCGATGTGCATGAACTGCTTCCGCGCGATATCAGCCAGCGGCTGTCGGCGCTGCGCGCCAAACCCATGACCCACGAGACCTGTGAGTACCTGGCCGCCGGCAGACACTGGCTCGAATGCGGCATCCATTGGATCCCCGATCTGGAAAGATTCCACGTCTACGTGGCCGACATCACAGAGCGCAAGCAGGCGCAGGAGCGCCTGATCCACCAGGCCTATCACGACGCGAACACCAAACTGCCCAACCGGCTGATGTTCGAGGAGGAATTCGAACGCCGCGTATACGCCAACGACCGTGCTGGCATGCGTGCCGCGCTGTTGCTGATGGGCGTTGACCGCTTTCGCGTGGTGATTGAAAGCATGGGCCATGACATTGGCGATTTGCTGCTGCAGGCGGTGGCGGCGCGTCTCAAGCATTTGCTCGGGGAGGTGCGCGGGCAGGTGCGTGAATCGACGCTGTACCGCATGGAGGGCGACCGTTTCGCCATCCTGGTGCCGGGCTTTGCCACCAACCAGAACCCGGTGTGGTTGGGAGAGCAGATCCTCGAGGAAATGCAACAGCCGTTCCATGCCCTCGGCCGCGAGTATCACCTGAGCCTCAGCATCGGTATCAGCGTATATCCATTGGACGGCCAGGACGCGGAGACGTTGCTGCGCAACGCCGAAGCCGCAATGCAGCGTGCCAAGCGCCAGGGTGGTGAGAGGCTCGAATGTTACACGCGCGACATGAACGAACGCGCTGCCGAGTGGCTGGCGCTCGAAAACGAGTTGCGCCATGCCGAGGAGCACGACGAGCTGCGCTTGTATTATCAGCCGCAGGTCGATATCGCGAGCGGCCGGGTCATCGGCGCGGAGGCACTGCTGCGCTGGGAGCATCCAAAACTTGGCCTGCTTATGCCATCGCAGTTTCTGGCCTTGTCCGAGGAATCCGAACTCGTGGTGTCACTCGGCGAGTGGGTGCTGTACACGGCCTGCGCGCAGGCCGCCGCCGCGAGCACGCCCGCGACGCAGGCGCTCACCGTGTCGGTCAATATCCCGGCGCGCCAGTTTGCCCAGCCGGACCTGGCGAAACGCGTGGCCGCGGTCCTGCAAGAGGCTGGCTTGCCGCCGTCGCGGCTCGAGCTCGAAATCACGGAAGGCGTGGCCATGCAGGACATCGCGCGCACCATCGCGATACTGACGGAACTGAAAAAGCTTGGTGTGAAGTTCGCGGTAGACGATTTCGGCACCGGGTTTTCGTCGCTGAGTTATCTCAAGCGCTTTCCGCTCGACAAGCTCAAGATCGATCAGTCGTTCGTGCACGGATTGCCGGCCGATGAGCACGACGCCGCCATTACCCGCGCCGTGATAGCGCTGGGGCAGAGCCTGAAGCTCAAGGTCATCGCCGAGGGCGTGGAAACCCTTGAGCAGCTCGCGTTGCTGCGCGATCAGGGGTGCGACGAATACCAGGGGAATTTTTTCAGCAAACCGGTGCCGGCCCAGGATTTTTCCAAATTGCTCGCACGCGCCAACACCTGATTTATATGATTGTTTACCGCGGAGTACGCAGAGGAAAATTCTGAAAGTTAATTGGGAAAACTCTGCGATCTCTGCGCCCTCTGCGGTGAAAACTCATATTCAGAAGTTTTTCTAGTCCACGGTCAGGACGACCTTGCCTTTGGTTTTCCCGGAGGCGACCAACGCATGGGCCTCGGCGGCGTGTTCGAGCGGGAAGGTTTTATCGACGTGGATGCGCAGCTCGCGTGCCTCGAACAGCTCGGTGCACTGGCGCAGGATCCCGCCCTGGTGCGACATGGCCTCGGGCAGGTCGAAGAACACCGGGATCAGCATCAGCTCGAAACTCACACGCTGGTTGCGCACGCGCGGCACGCTCCAGTCCATCTCCGGCCCGGGCGCCAGCAGCGTGACGACATCGCCGTAATAGCGCACCGCGGAAAAAGTCTGCGCCAGCGTCTTGCCGCCGACGGTGTCGAAGGCAATGTCCACGCCCTGGCCGCCGGTCCAGTCGAGCACGGCCTCGACGAAATCCTTTTCCCTGTAGTTGATGGTGTGATTCGCGCCGAACGAGCGCGCGAACTCGGCCTTCTCGGTTGACCCGACGGTGGTACACACTTCCGCGCCGGCGATGCGCGCCAGCTGGATGGCAACGTGGCCGACGCCGCCGGCGCCGGCGTGCACCAGGACCTTGCTCCAGGATTGTATTCCGGTGCGGTCGTGCAGTGCTTCCCACGCCGTGATCAATACCAGTGGTGCCGCCGCGGCATCGGTGAAGCTCATGCGCTTGGGTTTCTTCGCCGCCAGCCGGTAATCCACCAGCGCCGCTTCGGCGTAACTCCCGGGCCGGTCACGCACCGGGCCCTGGGAGTAATACACCTCGTCCCCGGGCTCGAAGCCGGTGACGGCCGAGCCCACGACCTGCACGACACCCGCTCCGTCGCAACCGAGCACCGGTGCGATCGGCCCCGGATAGGCCTTGGGATTGGCGCGCATCTTGGTGTCCACCGGGTTCACGCCGGCGGCTTTCACGCGCACCAGCATGTCGGTGTTGCGCGTGAGTTTCGGTTCCGGGAGGTCCTGAAGTTGCAGCACCTCCGGCCCGCCCGGAGATTTCATGACGATGGCTTTCATGGCAGGAATAATGACCCTGGCTTGATGCGTTGTCTACCCAGTCGCATATCAGAACGACGACCCCGGCCCTTTCAGAAATTCGAGTTCCTCCGGTGTGGATTCTCGGCCGAGGATGGCGTTGCGATGCGGGAAGCGCCCGAAGCGGTCGATAATCGCCTTGTGTTTATGGGCAAAATCCAAATAAAACTGAAAAGACGATTTCAGGGCCGGCGCGACTTCCCCGGGTAACGACGTGAAAAGTTGCACACTCAGCTCCTGATCCTGACGATCCTCGGAGTGCTCGAACGGAAGACAGGCAAAAACCTTTTCCACCGGCCGCAGGCGTTTATCCAAGCCATGGTTGAACATGGCGCGTGCTAGCTGCTTTGCCCGTCCATCGAAAGCGAAGGACTTTGCCGTATCCCGGTACATGTTGCGCGGGAACTGGTCGCACAACAGTATCCGCGCCAATTGTCCGCGCGGGTCGTCGCCCCAGGATTCAAGTTCATCGCGTACTTCCGCTTCAAGTGTGGCCTCGAAGCGCTGGCGGATTTCTGCGTCCACGCGCGGATTTTTCTTCCACCATAACGCTGATTGATCACGAATGACCTCAGCTTCGTCGGCTGACGCGCCAAACCAATAGCCCAAAATCGATTCGATGCTTTGCATGCCTGAAAATAAAGAACAATCTCGCCGATAATGTACCACTCCGGTCGGGTATCCGGGCGATATCATCTGATTACCATGGCTTGTGCGTATAATTTAATCTGAAACTGTCGTCTTCTGTCGATGTAGCTTTGCCGTCTCCTCGTCCTTTTTTTAATTCGCGAAAGGGGGTTCTTGTCATGGCAACGATCAGCGAAAAGGTGGAACGCCAGGTAGTGCTGCTGGATGAAAGCAAGACCGCCTGGGATGCCGCGGTGCTCATGATCGACAAGCACATCGGATCGGTGGTGGTGACGCGCAACTCCCAGGTCGTCGGCCTTTTCACCGAGCGTGACCTGATACGCCAGGTTATACGGGAGCGTCGCAATCCGGAGCAAGTCACGATCAAGGAAGTCATGCGCACCAAGGTGCCAATGGTGGTGCCGGATGAGAGCGGCGAAAAATGCATCGAACTCATGAAGCAGCACAAGTGCCGGCATCTCCTGGTGTTCGACGTGGATGCCTTCGTCGGGATTATTTCACTGCGCGACCTGCTGGTGCTGTTGCTGGAGGAGAAGGAGGAGCTGATCCGCCAGCTCACGAAGTACGTGACGACCTGACGGCAGGTGCCACCGGCGGGGAGCCTGGGGCGCGCCGTCGCAGCATCCAATAAACAACGAACAGCGCTATCGCCGCCAGCAGATGTTTCAGTGAATGCCCGCTGATGATGTTTCCGGTCAGTTCGAACACAGCGCGGTCAAAATGCTCGGCCAGTTTCGCGAGCACGTAAATCGCGAGCGCCATGAGCAGATAGCCGCGATCTTTCTGCGTCTCGCCAAACAGGAGCAATATTACCGGGATCATGAGCAGGGGCAGGAATTGCACCAGCACATACAGCCGCAGATCGTCGGTGTAGTGCCAATACACCACGCTGGCCAGCCCAAGGACGATAGCGGGCGCCAGCAGATATTTTTCCAGCCGCGGATTTACGTATTCAACAAGCACCGCCACCAGCAGCCCCATGAAGCCGATGCTCATGGGCAGACGGTCCCACACCAGCGTGTTGTTGTCCGGCGCCAGATGATAATAGCCGGACCCGAAGCAAACCAGCATGACACCGGTAAAGCACGCTATCCATGCCCGCCGCGCGACCAATTTTAAGTTTCCGGCGTACAGGATGATCCCGGCGATTCCGACAGCGAGGAATGCGAGGTTGCTCGTAATGTTGAGAAAATTGGGGATGCCGAGTAGGCCGCGACGATCGGCAAAGTCGTGGTATGTTGGATCTTGCGCAATGGATGGTAGTAAAAAAATACCGGTGGCCACGAATGCGGCCAACAGGAAAATAATTACTAAAGTTTGACGCACGGAACTAATGGCTTGTATCCCGTTTAATTTTAATGATTTGTCACTGGCAAATCGGTCAAAGCCTGATAAGGTTAACCGATAATGCATCAATAATGTTGGGGGTGTTTTGGAAAAGCGCCAGCAAGAACGTCAGGAAGTTTCGCTTTCCGTTGAAGTACTCGATCCACCGCATCTCGGCAAGGTCGAACTCCGTACCCGCGACCTGAGCAAGAAGGGTGCATTCATCATGGTGAGACCGGAAAAGTGCCTGCCCGTGGGGCGGGTGGTGTCACTGCGCATGTCCGGCATTTTGTGGGGCGAGGAGTCATCTACCATCTCGGCCCGGGTCGTGCGCGTCACCGAGGAAGGCATGGCTCTGCAGTTTCTCGACTTCGATTTCTAGGGGCCGGTATCCCGGCCCGCCTTGGTTCTTCTTGCCCCAGAGTTCCTCGATGTGCTGATCGCGCCCACAGGATCAGGACGTAACGAATTATTCAATCTCAGTTGAGAACCTTGTAGCTCCGGTTGCGCAGGCAGTTTTTAATCACGAGTTGTCGCTCCTGCCGGGTGGCGGCGGCGCCCGGCACACGGAGTAGTAGCGATGAGACTCACGAGAATAAAGACATATCCGATTCCTTTCACGGCGGTTTCCCTTTTGGATGATCTTTGTATTGAATGTAGGCCAAAGGTCGCACGGATTCCAGAAACAGGTGGCGATTAACTATTCAGGCATCAGCCCTTCTTGCCCCAGAGCTGTTCGAGGCGTTGATCGCGCCCGCAGGAGTAACGATAGTATTTATATCGTAGTGGATTCTTCTGGTAGTAGTCCTGATGATAATCCTCGGCCGCGTAAAAGGTTGCGGCCGGGCGGATCGCGGTGACGATTGTCTTTCCAAGTTTCTTTTCAATCGCGACTTTCGACTGTTCCGCGATTTTTTGCTGTTCCTCGTTCTGGTAGAAGATCGCGGTCGTGTAAGTGTTGCCGCGGTCGCAGAACTGCCCGCCCTTGTCGAGCGGATCGACGTTGTGCCAGAACACCTCCAGGAGTTTCTCGTAACTGACCTGCTTCGGGTCATAGGCGATCTGTACCGCCTCGATATGCCCGGTATCGCCAGCCGAAACCTGCTCATAGGTCGGACTCGGCTTCTGCCCACCGGTGTAACCCGAGATGGTCGCCACCACCCCCGGCAGCTTGTCGTACGGCGGTTCCATGCACCAGAAGCACCCGCCAGCGAACACCGCCGTGGCCGTCGCTGTTTTGCCCTTCATCGGCTCCGCCGCTGTCGCCACCAGTGCTGCGCCCAGCATCAGCCCGGCCAGCACTGTCATGAATCCAGATAGGTACCTGTGCATCGAAAGCCCCTTATTATTGATCAGTTCGAGGCTTTATGACCGGTCTTCAGGTTAATGGTTGCGGGGAAGGATATTTCCAAGGGTTAATCAGGCATGTTTCGGGCTGAAAGAAATGGGCCACCCACCCCTTGGCGGCTCGATTAATAGTTGTGGCTATTCACCCCCGCTTCTGTATAGTGCCCGAGTTGCAGTACAGTTCTTGCAGACAGTTCGGTAGTTCCTCCCAGTTTCTTCGGCAGTTACTCCCGCAAACGCTTTCAGGAATGAACTGCAAAACATCGCAATTCAACTAACAAGAGGTATTTTCGTGAATACAGGAACAGTAAAGTGGTTCAACGACGCCAAAGGCTTCGGTTTCATTACTCCGTCCGATGGCAGCAAGGATGTCTTCGTGCATCACTCCGCCGTCCAGGGTTCGGGCTTCAAAAGCCTGACCGAAGGTCAGCAGGTGAAATATGAACTGCAGGATGGCCCGAAAGGTCCGTCGGCAGCAAACGTTCAGCCGGCTTAACGCCAGGTACTGCGAAAGCAGGCTTTGAAACGAAGACCCCGCCGTGAGGCGGGGTCTTTTTTTTTTTGCATAAAGGGGAGGGGAGACTATTCCGGCGAGTCCATCTCTTTTTCCATATCCTGCTTCATCTGTACACGCTGTTTCGCGTTGATCTCCTCGCGGCGCTTCATGCGCTTTTCTACCGCATCCGGTTTCTCGGAGATGAATTTTTCTCCGAAAAGTACTTGTTTGAGATAAAGCGCGGCGAACTGCAGGAGTTCCGTTTCTTCGCCCAGTAACTTCTGGAAGTACGCCGGCTCGATGTCATAGACATCGTGGAAGAAAGGGCTGGCGATGAACACCCGGAAATTGTCGAGGTCGTAGCTCGCCACGTAGAACAAGCTTCATAAATTTGTCGGGAACAAATTTAGACGGCCGCAGGCCGGCCCGAGCCGTTTTATGCGGCGAGGGTGAGCCACAGGGGCGAGGCGGAAATTGGCAAACATCCAGCGGATGTTTGCCCCGCCGAGCGGGCAGACCATGGATAGTTTGCCCAGGACTTTCGAGCGGAGCGGGACGCGGAGCGACGAAAGGGACGGACAATTCCCTTGGGGACACCAAAATAAAACGGGGCGCCGATTCTGGGCGCCAGTTTTATTTTTGGGTGGTTGTTCTCCCCAAGGGGGGATGAGAACCGAAGGTTGGCAATGGTCGATTACCTGGTGGTACCATGGATGACGATTAATCTCGAAAACGTTTTCACATGTTGCTTGTTCCAAACACAACTGGGCCTGATCGGACAAGCTAGGAATTATCACACAAATTATTTAATACTTGATGGCCCAGAAAATATTTAACAATTGACACTGAGGGTAAAATTTTGGCAAGTAATGAAGCGCGGGCCCACTTCACCTTGGCGGGCTATCATTTTAATCCCGACCACGTGACACAGTATCTTGGTATACAGCCCACCTCGATCGATGCTTCCGGTGCCAACAGTCAGCTTAACAAGCCGGCGCTGAGTTCATGGGAGTTGTCGACCAAGACCGCCACCGATGATATCGACGTTTATAAATTGACGGACGAGCTGATCAAGAAACTCGAGCCGGTCAAGGACAAGATCCTGGAAATCTGTAAAAGCCATAACCTGTCGCCGAGGATCGGCGTGGTCCTGGTACTATCGGTAGATAAGAATGAAGCCGTACCCGATGTCGGTTTCGGTGCCAGAACGATCCGCTTTCTGGCAGATATTGGCGCGTTTATTAACGTGGAGTATCAGCTGTCTCAGCGTGTTTAAGCTTTAATTCAAGTATCTGTAGCTGCTTCCTTCCGCCAACCCTCGGGACGGGTCTACCTGGTCTGGTTGTGTCTGGTTTTTTAAACCTCAAAAAAATACACGCTCTATCGAGCGTGCATGGTACAAAATACTTTACCTTGAGTCGCCGCCTGTCCTTGTGGGACCGCGCGGCTGACTGTCTCAGGGCTTCTTAGGTGTTTTGTAGGGTACTTCTTTCTGGAAATTTTTCCAGGTGGTCTCATAGCCAACAAAAAACTTGCCCGGGGTGATTTCTTTCTGGGTCGTTGTTACAAACTCGGTTTTGCCGGCTGGGACCTTAGGTCTGGTAAATACTGGCTTTTCACTCATGATCAGTGCTCCTCAACGGTTAAAACAAAACTGACGAAATTATACTCTCTATCGCGTGTAATGTGCATTCCTGGTAATCACATGTCGCACGCCTCCCTGCGGATTTTCGACATCACCTTTGTAGCGGGGAATGATATGTATATGGACATGAAAAATACTTTGCCCGGCCGCCGGCCCCACGTTAACCCCGATATTGTAACCGTCCGGGTTAAATTCCCCGTCGATGCGCTTTTTCTCCTCATTGATAAGGTCCATACAGGCCGCCACCTCGGCCTGCGTCAGGTCGAAAAAGCTCGCGACATGCCGCTTCGGGATGACCAGGGTATGGCCCGGACTGACCGCATAGGTGTCACGGGCACTGTATGCGAGCTCATGCACCAGTGACACGCCTCGTGGGTCTTTGCAAAACAGGCACAGGTTGTTGGGGTCGCGCCTTTTTTCTGGCTTTATTTCTGACACTAAACTTCAAACCTCTGATCTAATTTTCTCTTCTTACCAAACACTGCAGTCGAAAAACGCCGCGACGCGCATGATTTGCTACGCGGCGGCCGAAGTTCCCGCCAGTTTACGTGCCTGATTCATCTTCGCCTCGCAGTGCTTTACACAAAGTGGCTGCAATGCGTGCGGGAAGCACTCCAGGATCAACTCAAATTCATCGGCAACATCCTGTGCAAGCACGGCATCCTTTGTTAACTCCACCAGAACATTTTGTGCCGTCGCCTTGTTCACGCGAATGATGACCGCCAGGTGAAAAGGTAATTGCTGCTCCATACTGACGGTTAAGGCCTTTTCATATGAATGAATCGCCTCTTTGATGCGCTCAGGGTTTTCTTCCGACTCGCCGAGGTGGTGTAAAACGGCGCCACGGTTATTATGTGTAGCGGTTAACTCAAATGCATAATTATCCGCATCAAGCAGTGCCAGCGCATTTTTATAGGCAACAACAGCCTTGTGCAACGTACGGTTACCCTTGAGCAGGAGCCCGTAGGAATGCAACGCGGCACCCAGTTGATGCATGACCAATGACCATTTTTCCGGGGTTTCTTTTCTTGAATACACTAGTAACGCCGCGGTGTAGGCATCGACCGCCGTATTCAGTAATTTTGCATTCGCCTCTTGTCGGCCCAATGCCTGCAATGCAGTTCCTAAATTGGCTTGTGTCTCGGCCCATTCAGACGGAGATGCATCCTGGCTGACAAGATCCAGTGCTTTCTCGAATGACGCAATTGACTGACCATAAAGATCGGCATCCCTGCGAATTTGTGCGAGCGTGGCCAGCACATTGCCCAAGTTATTCAGGAGAGTTGCACGAACCAGACCATCGTTTTCTGTTGTTAACGCCGATTCAAACGCAGCCTGTGCTGATTCCAGTATATTCGTGCTGAAACGATGCAACTCATAATTTCCCCGTGTATGAAGAAATTTATCCGCAATCGTTACCTGTGTATCCGGCATTGCCGCTGTTGCCGCTTCATCGCTCAACAAATGCAGCGAATCAGCGATGGCACGCTCCAGGGCCCTGTTGACCGGGTATAAAATGTAATTGGTCGAGTATTTCATTGCGCGCGCGCAAGTATTTCATTCAAATCAGGATTTGCGTCGACCGCGCCACCATGTTCGATTTCTTCATCGGTAGCGTCACGTATGGACAACACTTCCAACACGAAAGTGATTTCTCTGCCGCAAAGAGGGTTATTACCATCAACAGTTAGGGTCTTGTCATCGAACCGGGTCACAATAAAACTCTTCATCTCACCTTTATCATTTTCCATGGTGATGGTCATACCAATCTCCCGGTATTCCTCCGGGACATTTTCGATTCGATCGGTAAATACCAGTGATTCATCTCTTTCGCCGTATAACAGTGTCGTGTCTATGGGCACTTCGATGATGTCACCGACTTTTTTACCATACAGTTCCTTGGTCACTGCATCTGACATGACATCATTGACGCCATGCACATAAGCCAACGGATACTCTACAGTAACCAGGACGTCACCGGTCTTGTTATCGATGACCTTGTAATTTAATTCAACGAACTTATTGTCTTCAATCGAATCTGACATATCGAGCAACCTATCTTAAAACAACGTGGCGCCAAAAACTCTTACCTTTTCTTTCTCATAACCCAACACCAGCCTGCCGAGCCATTCGCCGTTATTTTTTTTGTTTATTACTTTATATAAAACAGTGATGTATTCGCCACGGCGGATCATGCCAAGATATTGATAATTATCTGACAGGTTTTTGGCCAAGTCGCTTCTCGCAAACTGCTTACCCAGTTCGACTTCGTTGGCTCCCTTAATAAACGAAGACGAAAAATTTCGGGTGAACGCACCGTAGTTTCCTTCATTCGAGTATTTGATGAGATCAGCCCACATCGGATTGGCTATCGCTAATATCTCCTCATCGGTTTTTTCAAGAATGTTCATAACAAGATCTCACTTACACAGCTCTCATCGGATAGAAAAAAAAGGACCAACACATTACATGTCGGTCCTTTTTCTCGCAAACATAGTACCTGGCTTGTAAAAGCCAAGTCCTTATTTGCTTAGTGGTGGCCTTCTGCCTTCAGCTTAGCCAGGTCTTTGTCCTCGAGATCACCTACCAAGTGATACAGCGGAGCTTTCTCCATAGTGTACTCACCAGTCTTCGGATCACGACGAGATACTGTCAGCACGTGCCAGTTCTTATCGTCCAGCTTCATGGCGTCACCGCGGTAGTAGTAGCCCGGCCAACGAGTCTCCTTGCGGAACAAGGTATGGTGGAACACGGCTTCAGAAGTCAGGAAGCGATGCTTCAGTTCCCATGCACGCAACAGCTCATGGATATCGGAAGCAGCCACTTTATCCAGGTCTTGACCCAGACTCGCCATCTTCTTAAGACCGATGCTCAGCAGCTTGTCGTTGGTCATGTAGTTCACACCGAAACCACCACAGTACTCATCCATCAGCTTCTGCAAGCGGTCCAGGCCTTGTCTCGGGTTAATGAAGTTCGGATTCACCGAACCCGCAACGACTTCGTTGCTATAAACCTGATAGGTTTCCAGCGGCTTGTAAATATCCTCCTTACGCTTCTGAATCTGTTCATCAGAAACACGGATACCTTCAGCCTTGCCATCATCGATGTACTTACAGGCAGCCTTGGCAGCCAGACGACCTTCCGTGAAGGAACCGGATGAGAATGCATGTGGTGTACCACCTGCAGCGTCACCGCAACCGAACAGACCTTCAACGGTCGTCATGCGGTTGTAGCCCCAGAAGTATTCCGGCGGAGAGAGGTCTTCCGGTCCTGATACCCATGCACCGCAACCGGTCGCATGTGAACCCATCACATAAGGCTCAGACGTCGTCAGTTCGGGGTTTTCATATTTCGGATCAACGTCAGTCGCTGCCCACAGTACGGCCTGACCCACGGTCATACCGAGGAAGTTGTGCCAGCCGATCTCTTCCAGATGCGGATCCTGGAAGGCTTCCATCGTCACCATGTAAATCGGACCACGACCGGCATTCACCTCGTTGATAATCGCGTGGTTACGCAGACAGGTCGGAATCGGGCGGTGAGTGCTGTGAGAAACTTCCGGGTCCAGATATTCCTTGCCTACCATCTTCTGCAGCTCAGGGAACCACTTGGACTCGTACTCTTCGCCATAGGCGTTCTGGGTGTAAGTCTTCAGATGCAGGAAGTAGGCGCCGACCGGGCCGTAACCATCTTTGAAACGGGCCAGTACGATACGGTTTTCCATTTGCGTCATTTTCGCGCCTGCGCCGATCATCAGACCGTAAGCAGAACCCGATGACCACGGTGCGTACCATACACGACCTGCACCTTCACCCACGGAACGCGGCTTGAAGATGTTGGAGGCACCACCGGCACCACAGATAACCGTCTTGGCCTTGAATACGTGGTAGTTACCGGTGCGTACGTTAAAACCAACGGCACCCGCTACGCGGTTTTCCTTGGATTCGTCCATCAACAGATGGGTAACACATACGCGGTTATATACCTTGTCAGCTGACTTCTTGGCAGCTTCGGCCACAAGTGGCTTGTAGGATTCACCGTGAATCATGATCTGCCAGCGACCTTCACGCAGATACGCGCCGGTCTTCTGGTTACGCATGATAGGCATGCCCCATTCTTCGAACTGGTGAACCGCCGAGTCAACGTGACGTGCCATGTCGAATGCCAGGTCTTCACGCACCATACCCATCAGATCGATACGCGCATAACGTACGTGATCTTCTGGTTTGTTCTCACCGAAGCGAGTACCCATGTAACAGTTGATCGCGTACAGACCCTGGGCTACCGCACCAGAACGGTCAATGTTGGCTTTTTCTGCAATAATAATCTTCTTGTTCTTGCCCCAATATCTGGCTTCGAACGCAGCACCGGTACCACCAAGGCCCGCACCGGCAACGAGGATATCGATATTGTCTTCAATAATAGTCTTGTAGCCCATTAGTAGTACACCCCTTCTTTAAGTGACAAGCCATTCGATTCCAGGGTATGCAAACCACCTTCATCCATGCGGATATACTTAGGCTCGTTAAACAATAGTTCGCCGTCGCGCATTTCCTTGCTTGGAGCAGATATCTCCGAAAATTTTGGATAGGCCGAACCCCACGGCTTTGTCGTGATAGGCGCCAACAGCTCCATATCTTTTTTACCGTTACGGAACTTGATGCGCCAGGCGATCGTGCCTTTTTCCTCATCGCGGTGCACACGCACCGAGTGACCCAGTGGCGCGAAGTCGGCATAGCCGCGCACGTCAATGGCGTGGTGCGGGCAGGCCTTTACGCAGGAATAGCATTCCCAGCACATGCTGGGCTCGATGTTGTAGGCGCGACGAAGTGATTTGTCGATGTGCATGATGTCTGACGGGCAGATATCTACGCACTGCCCGCAACCATCGCAACGAGTCATATATACGAATGTTGGCATTGTGATTTCTCTCTACTTGGGTAATGGTGAATTAAGCGCTTAGTAGTGCTTCGCGGGCTCGCGCCGGATTCCGGGCCCCATGTTGGGCGGATTCTTGCCCATGTACATCGGGATGTCCGGAAATAGTTTATGTACTTCGGGGCTCGACAGATCGTATTCGGGCGGCAAACCTTCCCGCGAGCCATCGGCAACGGTCACACGCCTCTGGAAAGCAGCAGCAGGCTTGAAGAACATGTGCGCGAACTTGGACCAGTACACGCCACCGAACAGGACGACGCCGGAGGCAGCGAACAGAATCAGGAACAGGGTTGACCAGCCGGCGATGCCCTTGCTCTGGGTATAGGACCAGATCAAAGCGAAGGTGGCGGTCGCGAGCAGGGAAAGGATAAACAGATCGGCACGTTCCACGCGGTACCAGGGAACACCTTCAGCCGAGACATCCACACGGATAGAGAACCAGAACCAGTACCCACCCACGGCGAGCATGGCGGCGCCAATATGCCAGAGTTGCGGCAGGATGGTGGGTGCCGGTGTCGCCGGAGTCGGGTAAGCGAAAATGAGGATCGCAGTCGTGGCAACCAAAATAACGGTGCCCCACATGATCAGCAGGTGGGAAAGCCGGCGTTTTACATTTTTGAATTCGCCAGAGGTCGCCACTTCGACCACCAACACCTTGGTGGCAATGGCGATTTTTTCACCCGCACCGACTTCACGCTTGGCGTTCTTCTTGGCTTTTTCCGCATTCAGGAAAAAGTACTTCGCGCTCTTCTTGTGTATCATGTCGAGTATGGTTCCGATGACCACAAACGCGACCATCAAAACGATATACCCTTGCATGACGGCAACGGGTATTTGTGCTGAAAGTTCGGCAAAGGGATTGCTCATGAACATTTAGAATATCCTCTTAGTCAATTAAGATTAAATTTTTGTGTCGCAAAAATTAAACTACCGGGCGGAATGCCCGGAAAGCTTGACTTCAACCTTTTCGGTGAGGCCGGCGTAGTATTTCTTCAGCACGTTCGCCACTTCCGGGCGGCTGAACTCGACCGGCAGGTCCTTTCCTTCCGACAGCATGGCGCGCACCTTGGTGCCGGACAGCAGGATGCGGTCGTCCTTGGTGTGCGGGCAGGTGCGCTGCGAGGCCATGCCGCCGCACTTGTTGCACCAGAAGGTCCAGTCGATGTTCATGTTCTTGGTTTCGAGCGCTTCCTTCGGGATCTCGTCGAAGATCTTCTGCGCGTCGAACGCGCCGTAATAGTCGCCAACGCCGGCGTGGTCGCGTCCCACGATCAGGTGCGAGCAGCCGTAGTTCTGGCGGAAAAGCGCGTGCAGCAGCGCCTCGCGCGGACCGGCGTAACGCATGTCGAGCGGGTAGCCGGCCTGGATGACGGTGTTGGGGGCGAAGTAGTTTTCGACCAGCACGCTGATGGCTTCGGAGCGGACTTCGGCCGGGATATCGCCCGGTTTCAGTGCGCCGAGCAGGGAGTGAATGAGCACGCCATCCATGGTCTCGATGGCGATCTTGGCCAGGTATTCGTGCGAACGGTGCATGGGGTTGCGGGTCTGGAAGGCGGCGACAGTGGACCAGCCGTTTTTTTTGAACATCTCGCGAGTTTCGGCCGGGGTCAGGAACTGGTCGCCGTATTCCTGCTTGAACGTGCCGGTGGACAGTACTTTCACCGTGCCGGCGAGATTGACTTCGCCCTGCTCCATCACCATCTTGACGCCCGGGTGTTCCAGGTCGGTCGTTTTGTACACCGTCATGCACTCGTGGGCTTTATCGATGGTGTATTTCTCGGAAATCTTCATCGTGGCGAGGATCTCGCCGGACTCGCTGTCCACCAAGGCCACGTCGGCGCCGGTCTGGATGCTGTCGGCGGTGGACTTGTCGGTGGAGAGGGTAATCGGGATCGGCCAGAACAGGCCGGAGGCCATCTTCATGCCGTCGCACACGCCCTGCCAGTCGGCCTTGGTCATGAAGCCGGTCAACGGAGTAAAGCCGCCGATGCCCATCATGATGACATCGCCGGTCTCGCGCGAGGTGATTTTTACTTTCGGGAGGGATTGCGCGCGCTTCTTCTCTTCGGTGAGCGCCGCGTCTTGCAGAAGCAGTGGTTTCAGTTCCCCGCCACCATGTGGATTGACCAGTTTAGACATAGACCCTCTTGCCCTTTATACCGAATACGCTCGAAATTATGATGTCCGGACGCCTGAGCCGCGAAACTCTATAGTGTTGATGCCCGCAAACCTAATTAGAATTACTGGGGCCGCTCATAAGTTTCACTTATTTACGGTGGGCGGTACTTCTATCCTTGGGTCAGGACTGCGGGAGGCCGGTTATTCTATCGCAGAATGCCACGTCGTCCAGCCTGTTGGCGGTAAATGGATAAACGAGGATTAAAGATGAGCATTACAGTCAGGTTCTTTGCCAGTATTCGTGAAAAGCTGGGTAAAGACCAAGACATTATCGAAAGCAAGGGTATTTCCTGTGCCGCCGATGTCTGGAACCGTTCCGCGCAAATCCCTCTGCCGGTCAATACACTGGTGGCGGTGAACATGGAATACGCGCGTCCGGACCAACCGGTGCATGACGGCGACGAAGTGGCCTTTTTTCCGCCGGTGACGGGAGGCGCGCGTTGAAAATTCTTCTGATGGAGAAGGCCTTCGACCCGTGGCAGGAAATAACCCGCCATCAGTCAGAACAGCCCGCGCTGTCCGGGAAATTCGGCGCGACGACCGTGTTTGTCGGTACGTTACGGGATTTCAATCAGGGAAACGAAGTGCAGGCGATGATGCTCGAACATTACGCGCCCATGACAAAGAAACATCTGGAGCGCGTGGCCGAAGAAGCCTTATCCCGCTGGCCGATCGCAGACGTGCTGGTGATCCACCGTTACGGCGAACTGCGCCCGAACGACCCGATCGTGTGCGTGGCGGTGTGGGCAGCGCACCGGGATGCCGCGTTCGCCGCCTGCCGCCATGTGATCGACGAGCTTAAAGCGCGCGCGCCGTTCTGGAAGCAGGAATTGACACAAAAGGGACGGCGCTGGGTGGCGCCGGAATAAATCAGTAATAGCGCGCGGTGAGGCGAGGTTAATTCTTGGCGGCGGAAGTCGGGGCCGTGGGTGATTTTTTCTTCAGCTCGCGGTAGCGTTTAAGTTCCTCGGCGTATTGCTGACGCAGCGCTTCCTGTTCCTGGCGCTTGACGGCAATCGCGCCCTCGTGCCGTGCAATCTGGCCCCGGGTCAGCTCGATGTTTTTCGTGGTGGCTTCCGCCGCCTTGGCATCCTTGCCTTCATCCACGGCCTGCGCCTCCATGCGCGTGAGTGCCGCGCGTAATGGCTTCAGTGTTTCCTCGCTTGCCTTGACCTGCGCTTCGATTTGCGCGATTTTGCGGTCACGGATGTAATTGATGTCGTCTTCCACGCCATAGGTGGACAGGAGCAGCGCATCTTTCTTCTTCTGTTCCTGGGCGCGCGTCTGTTCCGCCTCGAGGTTGTCCCGCTGCGACTCGCGTTCCTTCAATTCCAGCTCGGTCGGAGGCGCGGCGATCACTTTTTTGGTTGTGCCCTCATCGCTCAGAACCGTGATTTTGGATTTGGTGCATTCCACGGCAGCGCTGTCGCCATAATGCCATTTGCCGGTGATATCCTTGCATTTCTTGATGGTCTGACCCGGGCTGGCATGCGCACCGACGGCGGTCAGACATAAAACCAGGAAGAGAAAGCAGGTGAGTTTTCTCGGTGACATGAGGCGGCGACTCCTTAAATATACTCTTTCAAGATAGGTCCCGTTTTATGGGTGTGTCAACCACGGCCGCCGCGCGGCACGTTGTCACCGAAGAACGGCGCTGGAACCATAGGCTGTGGAGCATCTGTGCCATAATCCGCGGCCATGACTCCCGGGATCATCTGTCGGGCGACATTCCGGTGAACTGGACCGAGCAGCTGATATTGCTGCTGGTGTCGCTGGTTGCAAATGTGTTTTCTGCCTTCGCTGGCGGCGGGGCGGGGTTGCTGCAATTCCCGGCGTTGATCTTTTTGGGCCTTCCTTTCGGTGTCGCACTCGCCACCCATAAGGTGGCGAGCGTGGCGCTCGGCGTGGGTGCCACGCTGCGACACCTGCGCGAAAAATCGCTCGAGTGGAAATTCTCGCTGTTCATTCTCGCCACCGGCTTGCCTGGCGTGATCGTCGGCGCGGCCTACATCCTCGATGTGCCGGATGATCTCGCGCGTCTCGCGCTGGGCGTCCTCACGATTGGACTCGGGATCTATTCATTGTTCAACAAGCAACTCGGACTGACGCACGCGCCCATTCATCGTACGCGTCATGGCTACGTCCTGGGCGGAATCGGCTTGTTCATGGTCGGCGTGCTCAACGGTTCGCTCACTTCTGGCACGGGGCTGTTTTGCACGGTGTGGCTGGTGCGCTGGTTTGGGCTCGACTACCGCCGCGCGGTGGCTTACACGCTGGTGCTGGTAGGACTGTTCTGGAACGGGGCCGGCGCCATTACCCTGGGCATCCTGGGCGAGATCAAATGGTCATGGCTGCCGGCCCTGCTAATCGGCTCACTGCTGGGCGGCTATCTCGGCGCTCATTGGTCGATCAAAAAGGGCAATCTCTGGATCAAACGCGTGTTCGAGGTAATTACCCTGCTGGTGGGACTCAAGCTGATTTTCTGACCTCGCGGTCTGTTTTTTGCCTGCTAGTATTTGGAGAGGTACAGGGCGCGTCTGAAAACACATGACCGGGAAAAACCTTGAAAATTGAAGAGCTCCTGAAGTCGTTTGGCCGCAAACAAAGCCGCCGCACTCTCGATCATGTCGAGAATTTCACCACCATGCTTGGACCGGACTCAGTGTACATGGGCGTATTCCAGGGCAAGGACAATCATATTATTTATGGTGAGGTGCAGGGTGAGTGTGACCTCGAAGGTTTGCTGGTACTGGGCGAGGGTAGCCGCTGGAAGGGAAACATTCGTGCCGGAAGCGTCGTGATCGCCGGCCGGGTGGAGGGCGACATCCAGGCCACAGAAAAACTGGAACTGGCGCGCACCGCTTACGTGCGCGGCAAGATCACCAGCCCGGTGGTGGCCATCGCCCGCGGTGCCGTGCACGAAGGCAGTATCCGCATGGCCAAACAGACTCAGATCACGCGGTTTGTCGAGCGCCGCGAAGCGACGGATGAGAAAAATCGGGAAAGGGATTAGCCTTTCGCGATTGTCGGGCCTGCGTGGTTGGTTCAGGTGCCGTAGGCACGGCGGTAAGTAGTGATGGCATCGAGATAGCGCCGTGCTCCGTCCTTGCCCCCCAGGTAATCCAACAGCGTTTCCAGCTTGACGATACTGATCACGCATAGTCCATGCGTGTTCTCCACTTCCTGTACTGCGGACATTGACCCTTCACCGCGTTCCTGTCGATCCAGCGCAATGGTTACGCCGACGGGCGTGGCGGCCGCGGTCTTGATGATCTGTACGGACTCCCGGACCGAAGTGCCGGCCGAGATCACGTCATCCACGATGATTACGTTTCCCTGTAGCGGGTGGCCGATAATATTGCCGCCTTCACCATATTTTTTCACTTCTTTGCGGTTGAAGGCATACGGTACGTCGCGATCCGGAATCGCCATGGCCGTGGCGCAGGCGAGTGGGATACCTTTGTAAGCAGGACCGTAGAGCATGTCGAAGGCAATGCCACTGTCCGCAATGGCCCGTGCGTAGAAGCGTCCCAGGCGTGCCAGTTTGTGGCCGGTATTGAACAGACCGCTGTTGAAAAAATAGGGACTGACGCGTCCCGATTTCAGCGTGAATTCCCCGAAGCGCAACGCCTGGCACTCGATGGCAAAGTCCAGGAACTCGCGCTGGTAATCCTTCATGGCGCGGATTGTAATCGCCGCCTCAAGCGCAGGAAAGTCGGGTATTATCCGGCGCCATGCGCGTCATCACGCTCAACGTCAACGGCATCCGTTCCGCCGCCAAAAAGGGGCTATTCGACTGGCTGTCGCGCCAGAAAGCCGAGGTTGTATGTTTGCAGGAAGTCAGGGCGCAGGAGTCCGATCTGACGGAGGAGATGCGCGCGCCCAAGGGGTTTCACGGGTTTTTCAATTGCGCCGAGAAGAAGGGTTATGCCGGGGTGGCTCTTTTCAGCCGGTGCGTGCCGGACCGGGTGCGCACCGGTTTCGGCTCGAAAGAACACGACGACGAGGGCCGATATCTTCAGGCCGATTTTGGCAAGCTCAGTATTGTTTCGATATACCTGCCCTCGGGTTCGGCCGGCCCACACCGGCAAGAATCCAAGTACCGCTTCATGAATCATTTTCACCCCGTGCTCAAAAAGCTGCGCGGTGACGGGCGCGAATATATTCTGTGTGGTGACTGGAATATCGCGCACAAGGAAATTGATTTGAAGAACTGGAAATCTAATCAGAAGAACTCCGGTTTCCTGCCCGAGGAACGCGCCTGGCTCACGAAGGTGTTTGACGAACTCGGCTGGGTCGATGTGTTTCGCGCCCTGAACGATAAACCCGATCAATACACTTGGTGGTCGAACCGTGGCCAGGCCTATGCCAAGAACGTGGGATGGCGCATTGACTACCAGATAGCCACGCCAGGTATTGCGGGCAAGGCGGAGAAGGAAAAGATATATAAGGATAAAAAATTCTCCGACCACGCCCCGCTGATCATGGATTACGGGTACACGCTATGATTCCCCTGCGGCCGGGGTTACGACTTCTGCTGAAATGGATGGGACCGCTGCGGTTAATGCTGGCGTTCGGCGCGCTGGTGCTGCTGGTATTGCGCCCCGTGCCGGGCACCCCGCCGGTGCATACCGGCTGGGACATGATTCCGACGCTGGTCTTCCCGGCGCTCGTCCCGCTTTTCTTCATGGTGCTGCTGCTCGATGGGATCATGAGCGCGGTGCAGCTGGCGAGTTATCCCGGGGAGCGGCGACGCTACCAGACCGTGATTGGTATCAGTCTCGGGATGGCGCTGTTGCTGTTGCTGAGGTGGTGGCCTTATTTCGGCTTCGTATTTGCCTGAGCACGGGTAAGTCGGATTTGCGAACCCGGGACGTCGTGGAATTGGCAAATCAGTGAGACGATTCGGTTAGGTGCCGGTGGTCTCCACGAACTCATCCAATCCGCCTTCCATATGCAGTTCGGTCAGCTCGGTGAAGCCGCCGATGCACTGGCCGTCAATCAGGATCTGGGGAACTGTGCGTGCGCCATTGGTGACGCGCGCGAATTCGCCGCGCGCCGCCGTGTCGGTGTCAATGCGGATTTCCTCGTAGGGAATGTTCCATTTCTGGAGCAGCGCCTTGGTCTTCAGGCAGAAGGAACAGGCGCCGGTGCTGTAGATTTTGACTCTCGCCATGGTGAACCTTCAGGATTTTCTCGACCGTGCTGCTGCCGTGGCGGCTGTAGCGAGGGCAATGACAATACTGAATAAAGTTGTACCGAACAAGCTCACCCAACCCGAGATGTCCGCCGGGCTAAACAATGCCATCAGGGGAGTAAGCAGATCAAAAGTGGCCAATACTTTCTGGTGCTTGAAGGCATCGAGCAGTGCCACCGACAACGCCGCGATGCCGAAGCCGACGAGGCCACCGATTATGGCGCGCTGGATTAATTGACCGCGGCTTAATACACGCGGCTCGATCTCAGCCAGTTGTTGAATTTCCGGTTCGCGTTTGCCGAGCGGCGAGAAGCGCTGGAGCATCAGCATGCCGGGGATGCCTATGGCTATCGTGAACAAAAAGAATTCACGCCAGCCGATGGCATCTACCATGACGCCGGTCACCGGACCGGCGAGAATGCGCGGCAGTGCAAACAGACTCGAGAACAGCGCGTATTGCGTGGCCGAGAATTGCTTCATGGTCATGCGCAACAACAACACACTGAAGGCGCCGGTCCCCATGCCAGTGGTGAGGCTCTCAAAGCCCATGGCGGTGTACATCAACGGTCGGTTTACGCCGACCTCGGCGATGAGCACGTAGCCGAAGTTGGACGCGATCTGTAATCCGCCAAATACCCACAAGGCGTGACCGAGACCCATGGTGGTGGTCAGCATGCCGCCAATAAAGGTGCCGACCAGCGTGGCGACCAGACCGATTGTGGCGGTGGCAATGCCGACATCGAAATCATTGAATCCGATTTGCACCAGGAACGGTCTTATAAGCGCGCCGCCGAGGTTGTCGGCAAGCTTGTAAAGGACCACGAACGCCAACAATTCGAGCGCGCGGTGCTTGGAGAGAAATCCCACAAACGGATCCCACACCGCTTCGCGCAGTGACGGTGGCGCCTGTAGATGGTCGGCGGCGGATTTGGGCGCCAACAGCGTGACCACCATCATCGGCAGGTAGAACAGCGCGAGCAGCGTGAACATGACCGGCCAGGACCACAACCCGGCCAGCGTGATGGTGAGTCCGCCGGCCACGAACATGGCCGAGCGATAGATGGCGATGCGCGCCCCCACGGCCACGCCTTGTTCGTCCGGTTCCAGGACTTCCACCGCGTAGGCATCGATGGCAATGTCCTGGCTCGCCGAGGCGAAGGCGATGGCGAGCGTGAGACTGCCGATGACCCAGAGCGTTTCCGGCCGCAGCGCCACGCCGCCGAGCAGCAAGGTACCGATCAACAACGCAATCTGCCACAGCAACGTCCAGCCGAGCTTGCGCCCCAGTCGTGGCAGCGGCAGGGCGTAGCGATCCATCAATGGTGACCACAGGAATTTAAAGCTCCAGGGTGCCTGGGCGAGCGTGAACAGACCGATGATGCGGATATCCACGCCCTCGCGTGCGAGCCAGGTTGGAATCGCGATCCACACCAGCCCCAGAGGCAGGCCTGAGGAAAAAGAGAGCAGGCTCACGGCAGCCGTGCGCGGACTGCGCAGCGCAAGCCACACGGCGCGCCACGAAGAAACTCGGTTGGTCACTCTATTTTTCCTCTTTGGGTGTTCTCAGACTTCTGAGGTTCAGGCAGGGGGCGGAGGTGGTGGCAGGGGTTGGTAAAGAAATATCTGAAATTACCGCACCCAAGCTGGTAAGCAGTGGGATTCAGCGTTGATGGATGGAACTCGTGGTGGACTTGAAATGGATAAATTGTCTGTTCCTGAATTTGATTATTCCCATCCATGGCGAACGGCACTCATCTTACACCGCTTTGTTATGTCATTTCTTTTTCACATGCCAGTAAAAACTTGGTCCCGGAACCGCCGTTCGCTGCCAGATATCGGACGAAAGGTGTTCACGGAAAGCTTTCAGTGGTCTATCTCAAATGAGGCCAGAAAGAATTCCTGACGGTCGGATCATTACCAGAATCGTCATTAAACGCCTAATTCAGGCCAGTTTCCCAATGGCGAATCGGTTTTTCCAGGGTGACAAATCATTGATTCTAAAGCTTTAGAACAGGTGGCATAGCTCTTGCACCTTCAATCCCAAGATTAACGTAATTAGCTTTCGGGGAGTGGGTTATGCCGGGTTTCAATACGGAGAGAAACACAAGCTTTGGCCGCGTCATGGCGGTAGGCGGAGTGATCGGTTTTTGGGTCTTGTTGACGGGAACACCTGCGCAAGCGGCTGTTTCAGAATCTGCTTTTCCGGTGATTCAGATGGGTCAGGAATTACGTCCGCAAGAAAAATCCATCAGTACGAATCAGGTGGCGGTCGTGCAGTACAACACCGGCCAGCGTTCCGAAGCGGTGCGCATGTGGCAAACCCACGCTGAAAAAGGCGATGCCGAGGCTCAATTTACCCTGGGTGTCCTGTACAACCGGGGAGACGGGGGTTTGGCCAAGGATATGATCGAGGCGGTTCACTGGTATCGTAAATCCGCAGAACAAGGACATGTCATCGCCCAGTACAACATGGGCATACTCTGCGCTACCGGTACCGGTCTTGCCCGCGATTTGAACGCCGCCATTGATTGGTGGCGCATGGCGGCCCTGCAGGGGCATGCTGAGGCCCAATTCAATCTGGGTCTGTATTATGCCGAAGGCACTGGCGTCAATCCGGACCCGTCTGAAGCGGTTAAATGGTGGGGTTTGGCGGCGAAGCAAGGCTTGGCGGCGGCGCAGTTCAATCTGGGCCTCATGTACATGAAGGGTGAAGGCATTGCCGAGAACCAGGAGGAGGCCGTCAAACTTTGGCGCCTGTCAGCGAATCAAGGCTTTACCCAGGCCATCACCGTGCTCAAGGTGCTGCAACTGGATCATTAACTCTCGCTGTCCCGGCGTCTTGTTTTAGTTAAATCGCCACAGCAGCCACCTTTCTGATTAACTAATGACCCCCTCCCGGCTGCGTCGGGAGGGGGTCATTTTCATTGGGTGACGAGATTCCTGAGAATGGGTTCGCCAGCGAAAAAGTATAAAAAATCAATGTAATCAACAGTCTAAACATATATCCTGACAACCAGTTGCAGACTATCACGAGAATCAGCACAATGGTCGGCAGGGATTTAGATCCATGTTTAAAACGGATTAGAAACCTTAACAAGTTTTAACTACAGGCATTTTTCGGAGGAGATATCCAAATGAAGTCGAAATCAACAAAGCTTGGCCGGCTTTTCGCTTTGGTCCTGGCGTTCGTGCTGGGGTCGAGCAACGCCTTTGCGGCGGAAGAGTACGGCATTTTTGAACGCATTCTGGAGGCATCGGGATCGTTCAATGACACCACGGCAGCGCTGGAGAAGGCTTTGGCCGAATCCAAATTGACGTTGCATGCCAAGCGCGATCTGACCTACACCGACAAGGTGCAACAGGCTCGCGTTTATGTGATCACTTCCCCCGCCTACATGGAAGCCGCACAGGGTGAATCGCCCGATACCATCTCGGCGCAGATCCTGCGCATCGGTGTGTATGAATACGGCGAGGGCAAGAAGGTCCATGTCAACATGGGCAATCCGACCGCGCACGCGATGGTCTTCTATGCAGGTTCCAAGAACTACGACAAGTTGCTGGCAGCCGCTAAAACGGCTGGACAGGAAATCAGGGACACTGCGGCCAAGGTGCCGGGTAACCAGGTAGCCGTGCAGCTGGAACCGGTTCGCAGCGAGAAGGCATTGAACAAGTTCAACGGCGACGGTCCTGCCAAGATGATGGCCAAGTTCCGTAACTGGAAGGAAAGCCAGAATGAGGTGTTCAAGGACCAGCCCGAAAACTTTAACGCTGTCGTAGCCCGCGTAGAGAAAACGCTGGCTGCAAGTAAGGACAAGGGTGTGGAAGATTCTTCCGGCTGGACTCTGATTAGCAAGATTCCTGTGGGCGCCAACGCGGTCTACTTCGGCATCGCCAACGACTACACAGAAAACAAATGCATCCGCATCAACTCCGACTTCCGCAGCGAAGGCAAGGCCAAGGACGCCCCCTATCCGGGTGTGGACCATGCTCCTGCCATGCCGCTGGAAGTGCTCGTCATCAATGATGGCAAGAACGTGAAAGTGGTGCAGTACGGTGAAATGTGGCGCATGCAGCTGTACTTCTGGGATTCCGGTTACATGGCGTTCGCCAAGAACACCCTGATCCCGAGCATCATCTTCTCGTCAATCGACACAGCGCTGACGGCCACTGCTTCGGCTGAGCCGGCTGCCGCGAAGTAATCCGTTTACTAACGGATAAGCCAAGGCCGGAAGGGGCGACCCTTCCGGCCTTTTTTTATCCGTGGCATAAAACCAGATTAATCGGCTGATGCGAAATAACTAAGGTTCAAGAATCTATCGGAGCCGGTTGGTTTATCTTGCGTAGCATATTGCGGATGACGAGCTGCTGGTTTTCCAGATTCTGACGACTGGATTCCAGTTCGGCAATGCGATCGTTCAGGTTGCCGGAATTTTCGTGGACCTTCTTCAAGTTTTCAAGACGCTGATCCATGAGGATTTTGTGCTCGCGGACCTGTGACAGAATTGGCCCCATGATGGCCTTACTCCAGGCGCGGGCGGCAGTATTACTCTCGCTGAAAATTTCACGCGCCCGTCCCGCCAGCGTGACGAAGAATTTCTGCACCACAAAGTGCTGTTCCGTGATGATCATCATCGGACTGTTTCGGAAAGCCTCTGCTTCTTCATAGAGTTTCTGCAACTGGCTGCGATACGGCAGCAGCGAGAAATTGACCGGCTTGATCTTGGCGAGCCCGTGTTCGCTGTGGAATTTTCCGTAGATGGCCTGCACCAAACTGCGTACCTGCTGGGTCTGTTTATTGGCTCTCTCCATGGCATCGAGCGCCCCGTTGAACATCGACTTCATGGCTTCCCGCAGTCCTGGTGTGGTCCAGGATTCGGACATGCCCCGGCGGGTAATATCCGCCAGATTGTCAAAGGCTTCGACACTAAGGTAATCGAGCAGAACCTTCACCTGATCGGAGAGCACGGCGCGCGTATTCTGGAAGCTGACGAGCGTCTGATCGTAGGCTTGTTTTTCGTCACGCAGGCGCGTCACCAGATCCTGTACGGTTTCGCTATTTTCGCTACCCAAAGTCTGAAGTTCCACGATCTGTCCGGCAACAGCAAAGTGTCTGGCCTCGATCATGGCGCTGGTGGTTTCGACCATGGAGCCAATGTCGTGGATCACGCGTTCGCGCAGCAACTCCCGCCTTGCCGGGATGATGTCATCCGACAGTTTGGCCTCCAGTGCAGGCAGACCGCTACGTTCGATCAGTGCGTAATCCGCCTTGATTTTTCCAAGCAATCCCTTTTGCGCGGATACCGCCAGCACCTGGTTTTTGCTGATACCGAGCGTGCGCGCCGTTTCCTGTGTCTGACGCGCCATCGCCGTGGCGAATGCGTTGTCATGGCGCATCTCGTCCCACAGGTAATCAATTTTGTTCAGCGCCACCAGCCGACCGGCACCATTGCTGTCCCGGGTCGGGCAGACGTGATGGTTCCATACTTCAAGATCGGTTTTGGTGACGCCGGCATCAGCGGCCAGTACAAACAGAACTGCCTGCGCGCTCGGCAACATGCTCAATGTCAGTTCCGGTTCAGTGCCGAGTGAATTGAGTCCAGGCGTGTCGAGCACTACCAGGCCCTGCTTCAGCAACGGGTGCGGAAAATTGATGATGGCGTGACGCCACACGGGAATCTCCACGCTGCCATCACTGTTCAGCATGTGCGTCGTGGCTTCCATGTCAGGATGGTAAAGGCCGAATTCTTCAGCCTGTTGCCGGCTGACAGATTTGGTTCTAACGGTTTGATGAAAGGTCTCGGCCATTTTTTTGGGTGAATCCAGATCCAGCGGCATCACCGTCCACGCCGCGGAGGTGCGCTTGTATTCAGATATGGTGGTGGCGGTTTGGCGTGTTTCGATGGGAAGGAGTTTCAGGCACGGCGGCTTGTTGTCGTCGTAGCGTAATTCCGTGGGACACATGGTGGTACGGCCGGCTTCAGAGGGCAGGAGGCGCTGCCGGTAGTCAGCGAAAAAAATGGCGTTGATGAGTTCGGTCTTGCCCCGGGAAAATTCGGCGACCAGAGCGATGGTGAGCTTGTCAGAGCGGAGTGCGTCGATGAGTTCGTAAAGTTGCAGATCTTCCTCGCCGCTGGCGAGTCCGTGGCTTTCGACCCAGGTCTGATATTCGTTGATGATTTCGATTAATTCATCGCGCCAGCGTTTGTAATCCCCCAGTCGCCGGCTGAATTCGTTAATGGCCAGCCGGGGCCGCTCCTTTAAGGTTTGCGCGCTTATCATTATATTGAATACCCCTTTAATACAGGTGGTTAGAATATAAACTTAAATAAGAACTATATCTAGCCCCTACCTGCTTTGAGAGGTGCCACGGGACAAGCCACCAAGGGGGCCAAGTCCGGGGGCTCAGAGAGGTGTTACTTCATGTCCCAGTCGAGGTTTTCAGGGAGTTTTTGCGGGGAGTGGATGCGCAATTGCTTGCGTTGGGAGGTATTGCCGCGCTCAAGCACGACATGGCGGCGGGGCACGTCGAACAGCTTGGCCAGGCAGGCGACAAGTTGATCGTTGGCCCGGCCTTCGACCGGCGGAGCCTTAAGGCGGATCTTTAAACGGTCGCCTGTTACACCGGTAATAGCATCCGATTTGGCGCGTGGTTGGACTTGAACCTGAAGAATGAGATCAGTGCCATCCCGGCGAAACCAGCCCACGCTAGCGCAGCAGATGGGCGAGTGCGAGTTGCAACAGCTGTAGTCCCACGAGCACGACTATCGGCGAAAGGTCGAGCCCTCCGACCGCGGGGATCAGGCGCCGCGCCGGGCGCATCAGCGGTTCCGTGAGGCTCGCCAGCAGATCGCCGGCGGGATTGTGACGCATGCCATAAGGCATGAACCAGCTCAGGATCACACGCAGCAGCACGGCGTAGAAATAGACGTTGATCGTGAGTTGCGCCAGGCTAACTACGGTGGCCAGCAACAGTGGCAGAAGATCAGGTGTGCGCCCGATAAGCCAGGAGATGAGGAACAACTCCAGGCACTTGAGGATGAGCAGCAAGACGAGTGAAGCAATGTCGATGCCGAACAGGCCGGGAATGATGCGCCGCAGCGGTTTGAGCAGCGGGTTGGTAAGTGCTACCAGAAACTGGGAAATAGGGTTATAGAAATCGGCGCGTACGATCTGGAACAGGAAGCGCAGCAATACCGCCAGGATGTACAGTCCGAAGACGACCTCGACGATGAGGCCGCTTGCCTCGGTGAAAAATGAATTCATGTCTTTTTTCCGAACATGTCAGCGATTTCCCGCGAGCGGTTGACCGCTGCCTGCACGGCCTTTTTGAACAACTGACGGATGTCGCCCTGTTCCAGAATCTTTACCGCCTGTTCCGTTGTGCCGCCGGGCGAAGTCACGCGACGACGCAGTTGTGACGGTTCTTCATGGCCTTCCAGCGCCATCTTGGCGGCGCCGAAGGCCGTCTCGAGCGTGAGCAGACGTGCCTGCTTCGGAGCCAGCCCGGATTCGATGGCGGCCTGTTCGAGCGCTTCCATGACGAGGAAAAAATACGCCGGTCCGCTGCCGGACAGCGCCGTCACCACGTCCATCAGGTCTTCGTTATTGAGCCATACCGTCACGCCCACGGCGCGCAGAATGGATTCGGCCTGATTGCGCATGGATTCATTTACGCGCTCATTGGCGTACAGCCCCGAGGCGCCACTGCCGATTAGTGCGGCGGTGTTGGGCATGGCGCGCACGATGGGAAGCCCGCCGCCCAGCCAGCGGTCGATGTCCTCGAGGCGCACGCCCGCGGCGATGGAGATCACCAGGGGTTTTGTCTTCTGGACAACATGGGCCAATGCCTTGGCCACTCCAGCCAACAACTGCGGCTTGACTGAGAGCACCAGGATCGCGGCGCGCGTGACAACGACTTCGTTGTCGGCAAAGGTTTTGACGCCGAGGACGGATTCAATCGCCTGCCGCTGCGACGATTCGGGATCGGAGAGGACGATCTGGCTCTGGCCCCAGCCGTTTTTCAGCAGGCCCGAGGCCAGGCTGCGCGCCATATTGCCGGCGCCGATAAATCCGATCAGGGGGTGCGCGCCGCGTGAGGAGGTGGAAGCCATGGCCGGCAAAGTTTAAAGCGCCGCTCCGCGGAACGGAAGCCGAATTCCGGGTATTGGCCCGCCAAAGCCGGGCATTATTGCGGAATTCCCCGACCGCCGGACAAGTCGTCCATTGCAGGTAAGCCGGGAATGGACTAGAAATTATGGCAAGGGCCGAATTTGTAACGCTTTTACCATCCACGGCCCACGGAGAACCTAATGGATATAGCCGAGCTGCTGGCGTTTGCCTTCAAACAGAACGCCTCGGACTTGCATTTGTCGTCCGGTCTGCCGCCCTTGATTCGCGTGGATGGCGACATCAAGCGCATCAACGTGGACCCGCTGGACGATCGCACCGTCCACAACATGATCTACGACATCATGTCGGACAAGCAGCAGAAGGATTACGAGGAATTCCTTGAGACCGACTTCTCCTTCGAGCTGCCCAACATTGCGCGATTCCGCGTCAATGCCTTTAACCAGAATCGCGGCCCGGCCGCGGTGTTCCGGACCATTCCTTCGAAGGTGCTGACGCTGGAGCAGCTCAATTGTCCTCCAATCTTCAAACAGATTGCCGACCAACCGCGCGGGGTTGTGCTCGTGACCGGTCCGACCGGTTCCGGCAAGTCCACGACCTTGGCGGCCATGGTTAATCACATCAACGAAACGGAGCATGGACACATCCTCACCATCGAGGACCCGATCGAGTTTGTGCATACCAGCAAGAACTGTCTCATCAACCAGCGCGAGGTCGGCAAGGATACACTCGGATTCAACAATGCCCTGCGCTCTGCCCTGCGTGAAGATCCGGATATCATTCTGGTGGGTGAAATGCGCGATCTGGAAACCATCCGTCTGGCATTGACCGGCGCCGAAACTGGACACCTGGTGTTCGGAACCTTGCACACCAGTTCTGCCGCCAAGACCATCGATCGCATCATCGACGTGTTCCCGGCCGCCGAAAAGGACATGGTGCGTGCCATGCTTTCCGAGTCGCTGCGCGCGGTCATCTCGCAGACACTGCTCAAGAAAATCGGCGGCGGTCGCGTGGCGGCGCACGAAATCATGATCGGCACGCCTGCCATCCGCAACCTGATTCGTGAAAACAAGATTGCACAGATGTATTCGGCCATCCAGACCGGCCAGAACGTGGGCATGTCCACGCTCGACCAGAACCTGGTAGACCTGGTGCGCACGCGCCAGGTGCACGTGGACGAAGCCCGTACCGTGGCGGCCAACAAAGACCAGTTCACGGCGGGCGCGATGATGGCGGCGGCTGCGGCGAGCAAGAAATGAACTTCATCGATCTCCTCAAGCTCATGAAGCACAAGAAGGCCTCGGACCTGTTCGTCACGGCCGGCGTGCCACCCTCCATCAAGGTGGACGGAAAGCTCATGCCGGTGACCAAACAGGCGCTCACGCCGGAGCAGTCGCGCGCCTTCGCCTACGGCATCATGAACGAAGACCAGCGCCGCCAATTCGAGGCGAATAACGAATGCAACTTCGCGATCGCACCGCAGGAAATTGGTCGCTTCCGCGTCAATGTATTTATGCAGCAACAGCGCGTGGGCATGGTGCTGCGCACCATCAATACTGATATCCCGCGCTTCGACGATCTGCACCTCCCCAAGGTGATGGCGGACTTGGCGCTGACCAAGCGCGGATTGATCCTGTTTGTCGGCGGCACTGGCTCGGGAAAATCCACCTCACTGGCGGCCATGATTGGCTATCGCAATGAATACAGCTATGGGCACATTCTCACTATCGAGGACCCGGTGGAATACGTGCATGACCACAAGAACTGCATCGTGAACCAGCGTGAGGTCGGCGTGGACACGGCGACTTACGAGATCGCCCTGAAAAATGCCATGCGCCAGGCTCCGGACGTAATCTTGATCGGCGAGGTGCGCGCGCGCGAGACCATGGATCTCGCCATCCAGTTTTCCGAGACCGGTCATCTGTGTCTGTCCACTTTGCACGCCAACAATGCCAATCAGGCGCTCGACCGCATCATCAACTTTTTCCCCGAGGACAAGCGCAATCAGTTGCTGATGGACCTGGGGCTTAACTTGAAGGCCATCGTGTCACAGCGCCTGATACCGATTAAGAGTGGCAAGGGACGTGTCCCGGCGGTCGAGGTAATGATCAACTCGCCACTCGTCGCCGATCTGATCATGGAAGGCAAGGTCCCGGAGATCAAGGATTTGATGGGCAAGTCCACCGAAGCCGGCATGCAGACCTTCGACCAGTCATTGTTCAACCTGTACGAGGCTGATCTGATTTCCTACGATGATGCCCTGCGCAACGCCGATTCGGTCAACGATGTGCGCCTGCGCATCAAGCTTGAAGGCAAAGACTCAAAGAATCGTGAGCTCGGCGAATCCATGCGCAACGTGACCGTCAAATAATTATCGATACGGCACATAACATATGTGACCGACGCTTGTAACATGCCTATAAAAAAAGCCCCGCGAGGGGCTTTTTTGTTGTGGCACTATGCCGATCTCGATCAAATTTTTGGCGTTTCGTAAACCAGCTTCCCGCCTACCAGCGTATGGGTAACCCGCCCGCGAAATGTCTGTCCCAGAAACGGTGTGTTGTGGCCGCGCGAGACGAGCTTGTCTTCAGTCAGTGTCCAGCGTGTTTCAGGATCGAAGATGCAGACATCGGCGGTGGCGCCGATGCCGAGATGACCGGTTTCCACGCCGATAATCTCCGCCGGCTTGTGAGTCAGCAACGCAATGGCTTCCGTCAGCGTGAGCAGTTTCTCGTCCACCAGTCTGAGCGTCAGCGGTAGTAATGTTTCCAGCGCTGAAATGCCGGGCTCTGAACGGGCGAAGGGTGCGAGCTTGGCATCCGGCTCGTGTGGCTGGTGATCCGAACAGATGGCGCTGAGGGTTCCATTGCTAATCGCCTTGCGCAGTCCTTCGCGGTCGTGCTTGCCGCGCAGCGGCGGGCGCACATGACACTGAGTATTGAAATCGCCGATATCATGCTCGGTCAGGTGCAGGTGATGCGCCGTGGTGTCGGCGCTGACAGGCAGCCCTTTTTTCTGTGCCGCGGCCACCATGGCCGCAGCGCGTGCACTGGATAGCCCGCAGAAATGTGCACGGCAGCCGGTCTGTTCGATCAATGCGAGGTCGCGTGCGACGCCAACGGTTTCCGCCGCTTCTGGTATCCCGGCGAGACCCAGGCGTGTACCGACTTCGCCTTCATGGACGCAGCCGCCGTTGCGCAGCCAGGGGTCTTCGGCATGCAGGAACACGGTGAGGTCGAGCGTGGCGGCGTATTCGAGGGCGCGGCGCATCACCAGCGTATCGGTCACGGGTGACAGGGCGTTGGTGAATCCCACGCAGCCGGCCTCGTCGAGCGCCTCCATGTCGGCCAACAGTTTGCCTTCGAGCCGCTGGGTCAGCGCGCCCAGTGGGTGGATGAAGGCGAGCCCGAAGCGCCAGGCACGCGACTGCAGCATCTGGGCCATGGCTGGGGTGTCGATGACGGGCAGGGTATCGGGTGGGCAGCACAGCGTGGTAATGCCGGCGGCGACGGCGGCACGCACCTCGGATTCGATCGTAGCCTTGTATTCCAGACCCGGTTCGCGCAGACGCGCGCGCAGATCAACCAGCCCGGGGCAGACGATACGACCACGTGCGTCGATGGTTTTCTTCGCCCTGAATCCCGACGGCGCCTTGCCAACTCCGGCAACAAAGCCGTTGTCATCGATAAAAAGATCTTTTTTCCCATCCACGTTATTGGCCGGGTCTATCAGGTGCCCACCCTGGATGACGAGACTCATTTGCGTTTTTTCCTTTCGGTGGGCGCACGTGCCTTGCTTGCTGAATCGCGCATGCCTGATTCCCGACTCGTCGACGCACCACCCATGATCAGCGCCATCACCGCCATGCGCACGGCAATGCCGTAAGTCACCTGCGGCAGGATCACGGATTGCGGGCCGTCGGCCACGGCGGAATCGATTTCAAGCCCGCGATTCATCGGGCCCGGATGCATGACAATGGCGTCCTTCGCCGCCAGCGAAAGTTTTGCAGGCGTGAGTCCGTAGAGGTTGAAATACTCATGCTCGCTCGGAATATAGGCGCCCTGCATGCGTTCGCGTTGTAGTCGCAGCATCATGACCACATCCACGCCTTCGAGACCTTCCTCCATGCGCGTATAGGGGCGCACGCCGAGTTTCTCGACCGCCGTTGGCATCAGGGTCTTGGGTGCTACCACGCGCAGTTCCGCCACGCCCAGCGCCTTAAGCGCATGAATCTGTGAGCGCGCCACGCGCGAATGCAGGATATCCCCGACGATGGCGACCTTGAGTTTTTCAAACGCGCCCTTGTGGCGGCGGATGGTGAACATGTCAAGCAGCCCTTGCGTGGGATGCGCATGACGTCCATCGCCGGCGTTGATGATGCGTACGTGCGCGGGTACATGACGCGCGATCATGTGCGCGGCACCGGATTCCGCGTGCCGTACCACGAACAGGTCCGTGTGCATGGCCTCGAGATTACGGATGGTATCGAGCAGGGTTTCGCCCTTGGAGGTGCTGGAGGCGCTGACGTTCAGATTGATCACGTCCGCCGACAAGCGCTTGGCGGCAATCTCGAACGTGGTCCGCGTGCGGGTGCTGGATTCGAAGAACAGATTGACGACGGTCTTGCCGCGCAGCAGGGGGATTTTCTTGATCTCGCGCTCGCCCATCGAGATGAAGGACTCGGCGGTGTCCAGAATTTCTACGATGGTTTGACGGGAAAGACCTTCAGTGGTGAGCAAATGGCGCAACCGGCCGGTGTCATCGAATTGAAGGCCTTGATTCACCCGTTGGCCTCCTGGATGCGCAGCTCAAGTTTTTCCGGACCAAGCAATTTCACGTGCTGGTTTTTGCCGAGCTTGACGCGCTCGCCCACGACCTGCGGCTCGATGGGCAGCTCGCGTCCGCCGCGCTCGATGAGGCAGGCGAGCATCACCGAGGCCGGGCGGCCGTAATCGAAAATTTCATTGAGCGCGGCACGGATGGTGCGCCCGGTGTGAAGTACATCATCCACGAGAATCAGGTGGCGATCTTCCACGTTGACTGGCAAATGCGAGGTCCGCACCTGCGGGTTCATGCCGACGCGCGTAAAGTCATCGCGGTAGAAGGAGATGTCGAGCGTGCCGAGCGGTTCCTGAAGATCGAGTTGCTGGTGCAATTGTTCGGCCACCCAGGCTCCGCCGGTGTGGATACCGATCATGAGCGGTTTGCTTTTGAGCGCCGGCCGCAGTTGTTCGACCATGCGCGTCAGCGCCGCTTCAACGTCGATCGCCGCCGTCACGGGGTTTCTCCGGGGAGTTCATTCAGGAAGGCCTGCAGGATGGTCTGGGCCGCCACTTTATCGAGCCGGGACTTGTGACGCCTCATGGGAACGCCGGCTTCGTTCAGGATATCCCGAGCGGCCAGCGTTGAGAGACGTTCATCCACCATGTGTACTGGCAAATTGTAGCGTTCCTTCAGGCGTTGTCCAAACGCCCGGGCGGCGCGGGTCATGGAGTTATTGCTGCCGTCCATGTTGAGCGGCAGGCCGACTACCAGGGCGTCCGGGCGCCATTCCCCGATCAGCTGAGAAATGCGCACCCAATCGGGGTTTTTGGCAGAACCGCGCAGGGTGGTCACGGGTTCGGCCAAGCGCGAGTGGCTGCTACCGACGGCCACGCCGATGTATTTTTCCCCGTAGTCGAAGGCCAGATAAGTACGAGGCGGGCCACTCAAGCGTGGCCCGCCTCGCTGGAGAGCGTGGTGAGGTCGACACCCACCAGCTGGGCCGCGGCCTTCCAGCGCTGCTCCAGCGGCAAGTTGAAAATGATGTCCTGGTTCGCGGGACCGGACAGCCATGAGTTTTCTGTAATCTCGCGTTCCAGTTGCCCCACGCCCCAGCCGGCGTAGCCCAGCGCCACGATGAATTTCTCCGGCCCGCGGTTTTCCGCGATGGCTTCGAGGATGTCGCGCGAGGTGGAAACGCCGAACCGGTCCGTAACCGACAGGGTGGATTCCCATTTACCGAGCGGTTCGTGCAACACGAAGCCGCGATTGCTCTGTACCGGTCCGCCAAGGTAAACCACATCATTCGCGTGACTAGCTTTGTCCGGCGTAATCCCCAGCTGGTCGAATATGTCGCACAGATGCAAGTCGGTCAGGCGGTTGATCACAATGCCCATGCAGCCTTCTTCGGAATGCTCGCAGATAAGCGTCACGCTGCGCGCAAAGTTTTCGTCCGCCAGGTTCGGCATGGCGATCAGAAAATGATTCGTGAGTGAATCAGGATTATTCATGACGAACAGTATCCGGCAGACCGGCACCGGACTCAAGGCCGAAACTGATTAAAATTTCACAGGATTTACAGGATTAAAACAGGATTAACAGGATTTTTTTGATTTCTAAAATCTTTAATCCTGTGAATCCTGAGAAATCCTGTTAATCCTGTCTATTTTTTTTAGTTTTCGCTGCTGAGTCCGGTCTCGTTGAATTTCCAGGTGCGCGTGATGTGCAGCACGTCGAGGTCCTCACGGATCTCGGGCGGAAATGGGGCGAACGGTGCGGACAGCTCGACGATGCGGATGGCGGCGTCATCGAGAATCTTCTGGCCCGAAGAGCGGCGCACTGAAATTTCGTTGATCGAGCCATCGGCGTTGAGCGCCACATCGAGCAGCAAATTTCCCGTGAGATGACGTCGTTTGGCTTCATCGGGATAATTGAGATTACCAATACGCTCAACCTTGGCGCGCCAGGAATCCATGTAGGCGGCGTATTTGTATTCCTGCGTGCGTGCGTTCAGAAATTTATGTCGTGGGCGTTTCTGGAATTCCTGCCACGTCCGGCTGATCTCGGCATTGAGACGCGCGCGCTCTTCCAGAATTTCCGCTGGCGTCATGAGACCGAGGCTCGGTGGTTGCAATTGCAATTCTTTTTTGTCCGGCCGGCTTTCCTGTTCCTTGACTTTCCGGGATGCGTCTTGGGAGAGCAGCGTGATCATCTCGCGTTCCGATTTGACGCGCTTCTGAGGCGTGGACTGGAAAGCGGGAAAGTCGCGGTTGACGGGGCTGATCTCGCGCACCGGCAGCGGGTTCTTGGCGATCTCGGCGGCGTCGCTATCGCCGCCACCGTCCTGGTTCGCCTGCGCAAGAAATTCCGGGTCGAGCGTGCGTTTGTCACTGGCAGTCTGTACCAGCGTGATTTCGAGCGAAGGCAGCCCCGGTAAATCTCGCAGCTTCGGCAAGGCGAAAGTGACGCCAAGAATGATAACCATGTGCACCAGGAACGAGCCGAACATGCTCACCCCGAAGCGGTCGGTTTGCGAAAGGCCGGATATCGTTTGGGCCGTCATGCGCGAAATAAAAACACCAAGTCCGAATTTAATACGAAAAGTATATCTTAACCCTGCCGCTGCACGCGCGGCTTCCCGAGACGGCTGGCAATGGCGTCCATGATACTGCCGCTGATGTGGAGGTTGTACAGACGGTCGAGTTCGCGAATGCAGGTCGGGCTGGTGACGTTGATCTCCGTCAGGTAATCGCCAATCACGTCCAGCCCCACGAACAATAATCCCTTGTCCCGCAGCACCGGGCCTACTTGCGCACAAATCCAGCGGTCACGCTCGGACAGTGGAACGCCCACCCCCTTGCCACCGGCGGCGAGATTACCGCGGGTCTCGCCCTCGGCCGGGATGCGCGCAAGGGCATAGGGAATCGGCTCGCCATCGACCAGCAGGATGCGCTTGTCCCCTTGGGCAATTTCCGGGATGAAGCGCTGCGCCATGGCGTACCGCGAGGCATTCGCGGTCAGGGTTTCGATGACGACGTTTGCGTTCGGATCACCCCGCCGCAGACGGAAGATTGATTCTCCCCCCATGCTGCCGAGTGGCTTCAGGATAATGTCCTCGTGTTCGGCGAGGAAATCGCGCAGCCGCCCGCCCGCGCGCGTCACCAGCGTGGGCGGGGTGCATTGCGGAAACCAGGCCGTGAAAAGTTTTTCGTTGGCGTCGCGCAGGCTGCGCGGTTTGTTTACCACCAGTACGCCGGCATCCTCGGCACGTTCCAGGAGGTAGGTGGTGTAGACATACTCCATGTCGAACGGCGGGTCCTTGCGCATCAGGATGACATCGAGACCGGACAGCGCCCCCGTGTTTTCCTCGCCCCATTCGAACCAGCGCTGAGTGTCATCGAATACTTTGAGGGCGCGCTGGCGCGCAAAGGCCTGTCCATCACGCAGAAACAGGTCGCCCTGTTCCATGTAGCGAATCGTCCAGCCGCGCGCCTGCGCCTCAAGCAGCATGGCCAGTGTGCTGTCCTTGTAAGCCTTGATGGAGCCGATGGGATCCATCACCACGCCTAACTTAACCATGAGTAGCAAGTAACGAGTTGCAAGTAGCAAGTAAAGGCAAAAGTAGCGGATGCCGGCATTCTTGCCACTTGCTACTTGCCACTTGCCACTTCCTTTGTGGATTCGCGTGCAGCGGCGAGCAGGGCAAGGCGCGCAATAACGCCGTAGGCATAAAAGCGATTGGGATTGGCGTCCGGCGCCTGCTGCGGATCGGGAAAGGTGCAGGTTTCGGCGAAAGCGAGCGGTTCGAAATGCATGCCCGGAGCATTCAGGTTTTCATCCGGACGGCGATCGGTGTGCACGCGGTAGAAGCCGCCGATCACGTAACGGTCGATCATGTAAACCACCGGTTCGGCCACGGCGTTTTTGGCGCCCCAGGTCTCGAAGGTATACACACCCTCCTGCACCATGACGTCATGCACGGCCTGGCCTTCTTTAAGATGAGACATTTTGTTTCGCTGTTTGCGATTGAGCGAGCGCACCTCGTCGGCGCTTTTTACCGTCATGATGGCCATGCCGTAAGTGCCGGCATCGGCTTTCACGATGGCGAAGGGTTCCTGCTCAATGCCGTAATCGCGGTATTTCACGCGCAGCTCGGCCAGCACCTCATCGACATAATTGGCCAGGCAATCCTCGCCTTCGCGTTTTTCGAAATTGATTTTTCCGCATTTGCGAAACACCGGATTCATCAGCCACGGATCCAGGTGCACGATGTCAGAAAATTCCTTGACGATCTGCTGATAATGCGCGAAGTGTTTGGACTTGAGTCGTTTCCACCAACCGAGCGACGCCGGCGGAACCAGCGGTTTCTCAAGATTATCCAGAATGGCTGGCAACCCGCCCGACAGATCATTGTTGAGCAGCACGAAACAGGGATCGAAACCAGCCACGGTGACCTTGTTGCTCTCCCGAATCAACGGTTCGAGCGTAAGGCGACGGCCCGAGGGCAATTCGATGATTCTGGATTCGCGCACATCGGGCAGCAGGGACCCCACACGTACGCGCAGGCCAGCCAGGGTCAGGATTTCGACGAGAGCGGCAAGGCTTTCAAAGTAGTAGGTGTTGCGCGTGTGATTTTCCGGGATGACCAGCACGCCGCCGGCGCTGGGGCAAATGCGTTCGAGTGCCGCCTGTACCGCCTGCACGGCGAGTGACTGGAATGCCGGATTGAGATTATTGAAACCGCCCGGAAACAGGTTGGTATCCACCGGCGCCAGCTTGAAGCCGGCGTTGCGCAGATCAACGGAACAATAGAAGGGGGCGGGGGTCTGCTGCCACTGGGAACGGAACCAGCGTTCGATGCCGGCCTGGTTCTGCAACAGATGGGCCTCGATTTCCAGCAGCGGCCCGGTCAGGGCCGTGGTCAGATGCGGAACGGCCGTCCAAGATTCATTACCCATGGTTCCCTGGCTCGTGCGTCATAAATCACCTTGACCCCATGGTAGCCGATTGGTTCTGCCCACGGTATTCCCGGGATGCGGGCAGGATACCTGCTGACATCTGGCCATTATTGCGCATGTTTCGGGGACTAGACCGGGAAGGGGTCCTTGGCGAAGGGATTTCGAGCACCCGCCGAAGCATGGACTATATTGTGTAGGGTACGACTGCGGGCGGTATGTGCATGGATTTCATGGAGAATTTGTGCTACCAAATCATTGGTGTAGCAAAATAACTGCAGAAATCACATCACAAACCGATTCATTTCCGCGCGGTCGGGCAGCATACAGCGTCCACCAGGCAGGATGTCGGCGAGGGTAGCGCACGTGAGCATCAAAGTAATGATTATCGATGACAGCAACACCATCCGGCGAACAGCCGAGGCGTTGCTGAAGAAGGCCGGTTATGAAGTTTTTACCGCCGCGGACGGATTCGAGGCGATGTCGATGATTACTGACAATCTTCCGGACATCATCTTTGTGGACATCATGATGCCGCGGCTGGACGGCTATCAGACCTGTCAGCTGATCAAGAACAACAAGAAATTCCGGGACACGCCGGTGATCATGTTGTCCAGCAAAGACGGGTTGTTCGATCGCGCGCGCGGACGCATCGCCGGGTCGGAGGAGCATGTGAACAAGCCTTTTACCCAGGAAGAACTGATCGACGTCATCAACAAGTACGTGCACTGATCGGGACGAATCGACAAGAGCGGAAATTTTTTAATAACGCAGTGAATGGAGCGGTCTATGGCCATAAAAAATGTTTTGATCGTGGATGATTCGGCGACGGATTCTCATATTCTGGGTGAGATGCTCAAGAAAAACGGTTACACCGTTACGACCGCGATCAGCGGTGAGGAAGGTATCGCCAAGGCTAAAAAAGATAAGCCCGATTTGATTCTGATGGATATTGTGATGCCGGGCATGAGCGGTTTTGAGGCCACGCGCGCCATCTCCAAGGACCCAATGACTTCAGCCATACCGGTCATCGTCTGTTCCACCAAGGGGCAGGAGACCGACAAGGCGTGGGGATTGCGCCAGGGGGCCAAGGATTACATCGTCAAGCCTATTGGGGAAAAGGTATTGATGGAGAAGATCAGGGCACTCTAAGCCATGGCTCAGACACGACAGGACCCGTTCGAACTGCTGCGCAAGATGCAGCAGGAAAGTCTGGAAAACGCCCCCGGACTTCCGCAGGAAGTCGAGGTTACCAAGCTGTGGTCCGGTGTCGGATTCCGGGTGGGTGAGATCATGCTGGTGACACCGCTGGACAACGTGCTCGAAATTCTCCCACCGTTGCCGATGACGCCGGTGCCGAGTGTGAAGCCATGGCTGAAGGGCGTGGCCAACGTGCGTGGGAACCTGATTACGATCGTCGACTTGCCGGAGTATTACGGCAAGCCATCGGTATTCATGGATGACAAGGCGCGGATGCTCATCATGAATGTGCCGGGTCTGAATGCAGGATTGCTGGTGAACGAGGTGCTGGGTTTGCGGCACTTCGACGAGGACCTGGAGCGCCAGGATCTGTCCGGGTTGGATGATCCGGTGCTGGTCCAATTGAACGGCGCGTTTCTGCGCGACAACGTGCTGTGGGGGGTTTTCGACATGAGGTCGCTGGCAGAAAGCCCCACGTTCCGGCATGTCGCGGCATGAGTGGCGGACGGTATTTCCGGGATGGCTCTGTTTCGGAGTGTTTGAATTTCTTTACAGATATCAGTTAGAGATGAGGTGACAGTATGGCTAGAAAAAATTCTTCCCAAGATGGCATGATGGATCAGCCTTCCGAGGACATTATCGACCTCTCGGACGGCACATCTTCCACGCCACCGGCAGACGAGTTTGTCGAGGTCGGCAAGTCGGGGTCGGCCATGATGTCCGGCGGGATCATGAGCATGTTCACCGGCCTGCCCTTCCTGCTGGGCGGCATGGTGATCGCCATGATCGCCATGATCTGGTTGCTGGTGGTCAACGCCCAGCGGTCCGAGCGTGAATCCAAATACATCGAACAATCTTCGCAATTGTTGATGTTGTCGCAGCGCCTGGCCAAGGACGCCCGTGAGGCCGTCGTGGGCCAGGCGACCGCCTTCAAGACGCTCAAGGACTCGCGTGACAAGTTCGATGCCATCGTCACCTCGCTGCGTGACGGTAACCCCGGCCAGGGCATATCGCCGAGCCCGCCGGACATTGCCGAAGGCCCATTGAAGGAAATCATCAAGCTGTGGTCACCCAAGCCGAACGAGGGTTTGCGCGCGCAGGTCGATCAGATTCTGTCGCTGGAAAAATCCCTGTTCAACATGCACGACTCGGTGATGGCCATCAACCAGATGAGCCCGATGTTGCTGACGGTTTCCGATGAAATCGTGGAACTCGGCGCCAAGGCCGGACTGAAACAGGATCAGCTTTATCTCGCCAGCCGCCAGGGCATGTTATCGCAACGCATCGCCAAGGACGTCAACCTGTTCTCACAGGGTGGCAACGAAGCCGCGGTGGCGGCGGCACAGTTCGGCAAGGACGCCAGGCTCTTCAAGGAGTCCGACGATAAATTGCGCAAGGCCGCACCGCCCGCTGTGCGCGAGAAGCTCGATGAATCCGCCGCCATCTTCGGCGAGATCAACAACCACGTCGAAGGCATTCTGGGCAACGCCGCCGAGCTGTTCGTTTCCCAGCGCGCCAGCCAGACCGTGTTCGATCAATCCGACCCGATGCTGAAGAAGTCGACGGAATTGGTGGATGCCTACTCGAAACTGACCGAGCAGCGTGCCGGTATCCGTACCTTCATTTTCGTTGCCGGTTTTGCCTCGATGCTTTTCCTGTTCCTGTTGGCTCGCAAGCTGATCGCGGACGCCCGCGACCGCGCGCGCCAGAGCTCGGACCAGAACCGCCAGAGCCAGGACGCCATTCTGAAATTGCTCGATGAAATGGGCGACCTCGCCGACGGCGATCTCACGATCCAGCCCGAGGTAACCGAGCAGATTACGGGCGCGATCGCGGACTCGATCAACTACGCGGTGCGCGAAATGCGCAACCTGGTCGTGCGCATCAAGAACGCCGCGCAACAGGTGGCCGTGGCTTCCGAACATTCGAGGCAGACCGCCACCGAACTGACCGAAGCCGCGTTGCGGCAAGCGGCGCAGATCACCGAGGCCACCGGCAAGATGGTGGCCATGGCGCGCTCGATGGAAGACATGTCCATGAGTGCCGAACGTTCCGCGGAAGTAGCGCAAGGATCGGTGGCTACCGCCAAGCGCGGCGCCGCGGCGGTGCAGGATACGATCACGGGCATGGATGGCATGCGCGAGCAGATTCAGGAGACCGCCAAACGTATTAAGCGTCTCGGCGAATCGTCGCAGCAAATCGGTGAAATCGTGGAACTGATCAACGACATTGCCGAGCAGACCAACATTCTTTCATTAAACGCCGCGATTCAGGCGGCCATGGCGGGCGAGGCGGGACGCGGCTTCGCGGTGGTGGCGGACGAAGTACAACGATTGGCGGAACGCTCAGCCGAAGCGACCAAACAGATCGCCGATCTCGTGAAAACCATTCAGGCCGACACCAACGAAGCGGTGGCCTCGATGGAGCAGGCGACTAATGGCGTGGTGCAGGCAACCCGCCTGGCCGATGCCGCGGGACAGGCGCTGGGCGAGATCGAATCGGTGTCCGAACAACTTTCCAGCCTGATTGTAAATATTGCACGCGATGCCCAACGGCAATCCCAGACAGCGACCGACGTATCGGGAAGCATGGCGAAAATTCAGGAAACCACCACGCTGACCTCCTCGGGCAGCCGGCAAACGGCGGAAGCCATCGGCAAGCTCTCCGATCTGGCGCGCGAGCTGCAGGCCTCCGTGGCGGGTTTCAAGCTGCCGGCATAGTGTCGGGGCGGCGTTCCGCCGTACCGATCCATCCCCTCCCGAGAAGCGGGAGAGGGAGTTGGACAGAGGCATTATTTAAGGATGAGCACGCACAGCAAAGTTGACCTGAGCACGCTGGGTTGGGTCAAGACCGAGATCGACGAGACGCTGAAACAAGCGCGTCTCGCGCTCGAATCGTTCGCGGAAAATCCCTCCGACAAGACGCGCCTGCGTTTCTGCATCACCCATTTGCATCAGGTGGTGGGCACGTTGCTCATGGTCGAGCTCGACGGGGCCGCCATGCTCGCCAAGGAAACGGAAGCGCTCGCCGACGACGTCATCAACGACAAGGTCACGCCCGATTCCCGGGCCCTCGACGCCCTGACACGCGGCATCCTGACGCTGCCTGACTATCTTGCACGGTTGCAGGCGGGCCAGTTAGACGTTCCGCTCAAGCACATCGGGCTCATGAACGAAATACGCGCGGTGCGAAAGGCCACGCCTATTTCGGAGCTCGAGCTTTTCTCTCCTGATCTGTCAGTGCGTCCGCCGCCCTCGGAAAGCCCCGCGGAAAAACTGGCGGAAGGCGAATATCGCGATCTGGCCAAACAGCTCCGCGGCGGGTTCCAGCCGGCGTTGCTTGACTGGCTGCGCGACACCTCGAACAAGCATCCGCTGCAGAAAATTACGGAAATATTCGAGCAATTACAGACCCGGTCGGGCGCATCCATTCTCGAGCAGTTGTTTTGGGTTACTGGCGGATTCCTCGAGGCCATGATGGAGGCGGGACTGGACGTCATCCCCGAGCGCAAGAAATTGTTTGCGCGACTCGATCAACAAATCAAGAAAATCATTGACGGCGCGGACAAGTCGACCGTGCGTATTGCTTCCGAGGATTTAACGCGCGCACTCCTGTGGGAGGTGGCGCAGGCCAAATCCCAGGGTGCCCGGGTCACGCAGCTGAAGCGCGCCTTCGACCTTGAGTTCCTGTTGTCCGGAGATACCGCCGAGTCGTCCGCGGGGGCGTCCGATTTGCCCACACCCGAGGCGCTGGCTTCGGTGTCCACGGCGCTCGGCAAGGAGATCGAGGCGGCGCAGGATGTGATGTCCACCTACTTCGACCCGGAGAGCCGCGGCACGACTTCGCTCGAGCCGCTGCTGGAGTCGTTCCACAAAATGTCGGGTACCCTCGACATGCTGAATGTGCCAATGTTGAAGGCACTGGTGGATGAGTTATCGCTGACCTGTCGTGCCGTCATCGACAACAAGATTACGAACCCTGAAGCCATTTCCATGCCGATGGCCGAAGCGCTGCTCATGGTGGAAAGCAGCACCCGGGACATCAGCCGTTCGGCCACCGATTGGAAAAAGCAGATTGAGGAAGCCATCCGGCATCTTCATGGCCTGCATTCGCCGGATGAGGCCAATGTCATGCCGGCGTCGGACGGTCTGGAAGTATCGGATGCCGAGCTTACGGAGTCTGATTATAAACAATTGCTGAGCGTGGTAGCCGGCGAAGTCGGCATCAATTTGAGCCGTATCGAGGAGTCGCTCGAAGCCTTCGCCGCCGATGTCTCGCGCGTGGAGTCGCTGGATGAAGCGCCGCAACTGCTCTCCCAGATACTCGGGGCAATGCAGATTCTTGGCCAGACACGTGCCGCCGAGCTGGTGGAGGCCACCAAAGGTTATGTGGATCATATCCGTCACGGCACGCTCGTGGCAGACAGCGCGATCATGGACGGTCTTGCGGTGTCCGTGGGAACGATCGGTGCCTATGTCGAGGGTTTGCGCGCCGAGCGGCCAAACCTGGACACCCTGATCGATTCGGCGCTCAAGGAAATGGAAACAGCTCTGGCCAGTGGTCATGGCCGGCAACGTGACCCGGCACTGCTGATCGACGGTGTTCGTTTGAGCCTCGAATCCTGGCTCGATGACCGCGAGAACGAGGCCGCGCTCGAGACGCTCACGCAGCAGATGGAGGAGCTCACTCAGTTGGCGCAGGAGCAGGGACAGAAGAAAATAACGCGCATCAGTTCGGAAATGAACCATTTGCTGACATTGATGGCGCCGGATCCGTCGCGCGTGTCGGAAGAGATTGTTGAAACCCTGAAACAGTCATTTACCGCCATGTCGACCCTGGCCGGGCGCCGCATGACCTTGCGCACTGTCGCGCATGACGCACACGAACCGGAACCCAGGTTCGAAGTCGAAAAGCGGCCACCCCCACAGGTTGTGTCGAAGAAAAAGGCGCCTGCGCCGCCGGCCGCGCCATCGGTTGCCCCATCACGCCCCGCGGCAGACGCGGAATTCGATGCCGAGATCATGGAGATCTTTGTCGAAGACGCGCGCGAGGTGCTCGAGAACATCCGCAATAAATTTGTTGTCTGGCGCGAGGACACTGAAAACCAGAATGCCCTGACTGAACTGCGCCGCGGTTTCCACACGCTCAAGGGCAGCGGTCGCATGGTGGGTGCCAGCGAGGTGGCGGAGCTTGCCTGGGACGTGGAAAATGTGCTGAACCGAATTCGCGAGGGCAAGATCTCCCCGTCCGCGGCGATTATCGATCTCATGCAACAAACTCAGGACGCGCTCCCGCGCCTGGTTGATGTGCTGGCAGGCGGGCCACCGCACGGTATTGATGTGGAAGCCATGCGTGAGAATGCCCGCGCCCTCGCGCAACCGGGTGGGGTGCCAGTCGTGCCCATGACACAAGCGGCCGGTGAGAGCCAGCCGGCGAGTGAGGCGTCGCCGGACGAAACAGGCGATCTACCGAAGCTCGAAAGCACATTGCTGGAAATTTTCACCGCCGAGGCCCTTGGCAATCTGGACAACATACGTCAGCAGATCGCGAATTGTCGCGAGGATGGCGGCACGTGTTTTGTGACGGAATCTTTTTTCCGTTCGGCGCACACGTTGCAGGGTAACGCGCGTTCACTGGGTCTTCAGGTCATGGCGGATTCCTGCGCGGAAAATGAAAAGCTGTTGCACGCTCTCAAGAGCGAAAACATGCCGCTGAATGATACCTATCTGGATCTGGCGAGCCGGTTTGAGGGCTGTGTCAGACGGCTCGTGGAGTTGATGAACAGCGGCGCGACCTCATCCGGTGATCTGCGCCGGGAGTTTGCCGATATTGCGGACCATCTGCGCGCGGAAAACCGGCACGTCGAGGCGGTGGAACGGACCAATGATGTGTCCATCGAGCCGCCCGTACCCGAATATGAAATCGAGGTGGAAGCGCCGCTCCCGGAACCGGTAGTGAATAAAATTCCGGCTCCTCCGGCAGCTCGTGTGACCAAACCGGTATCGGTCGTGCCCTCCCGGACACCGCCGCCGGTTGCCGCGGAACTGTCCGAGCCCGAGCAGATTGACCCCGAGCTGTTGGAAATATTTTTGGAAGAAGCCGCGGATATCATGGCTTCCCTCGAAGAGGCGCTAACCCGCTGGCGCAGCCAGCCAGGCGACAGGACGCAGATAGCAGAGCTCAAGCGCTCCTTGCACACGCTCAAGGGTGGTGCGCGCATGGCCGGCGCCATGGCCATGGGCAACCTCAGTCATAATACCGAGACTTTGCTCACGAATGTCGATGTCAGCAAGGTGTCGACGAATGACGAAATATTCGACTTGCTGGATGAAGCGCACGACATGCTGCTGGTGATGCTGGATAGTGCGCGCGATGGCAAGACCGTCCCTGATACGAATCTATTGAATGCCAAGCTGGCGGCGCTGGCCTCCGGCCAGCCGCTGTCGGAAGTCGCCGTGGAGGCGCCGGAAAGCGCACCTCCCGAGGAAGTCATGGACGAACCGGCGCACGTACACGCGGAGAACACGCAGGATATTGAAGCGGCCGCACCGGTCATGGCGGCGGGCACCGATGAAGACGAGGAACGTCGCGACCTGCCGGAAACCGAGGAAAAACAGTGGCCGGAGAAAATGGAGCGCCGCGGCCAGGTACGCGTCGACACCAGTCTTTTGAACGAGCTCGTTAACTATGCGGGTGAGGTGAGTCTCTCGCGTTCGCGCATGGAACAGCAGATTTACAGCTTCCGCGACAACCTGGGCGAACTGTCACGCAACATCGTGCGTTTTCGCGACCAGATCCGCGAACTGGAAATCCAGTCCGAATCGCAGATTCTCTACCGCTTGGAGCAGGATGCTGTCACCGACGGACGACCCGAGGACTTCGATCCGCTCGAATTCGACCGTTTCAGCCGCCTGCAGCAGGTGTCGCGTTCGCTGGCGGAAAGTTTGCACGACTTGGGCACCATCCAGAACAACCTGGGCAATTTCGTCGGCGAGGCCGAGTCGGTTCTGCAGCAGCAGGCGCGCGTCAACACCGATTTGCAGGAAGGCCTGATGCGCACGCGCATGGTGAGTTTCTCCACCCAGGCCGCGCGCCTGCGCCACATCGTGCGCCAGACCGGGCGTGAGCTGGGTAAGCGCGTGGAGCTCAATCTTGAAAATGCCGAGGTCGAACTCGACCGCAACGTACTCGAACGCATGATCGGGCCGTTCGAGCACATGATCCGCAACAGCATCGATCACGGCATCGAACCCGAGGCCGAGCGCCGCCGGAAGGGCAAACCGCCTCTCGGGCGTATCAACATCGCCAGCTCGCAGGAGGGCAGCGAAGTCATTATTCGCTTCTCCGATGACGGTGCGGGACTCAACATCGAGGGAATACGCGCGAAGGCGATTGAACGCGGGCTGATGTCCGCCGATGCCACCTTGACGGAGGAGGAACTGATCCAGTTCATTCTCATGTCCGGCTTTTCCACGGCGGACACGATCACGCATGTCTCCGGGCGCGGCGTGGGCATGGACGTGGTGCACAGCGAAGTGAAACAGCTCGGCGGCAGCATGTCGGTGGACACCGAGTCGGGCGTGGGCACCACTTTCATTGTCCATCTGCCGCTGACGCTCTCCATTACCCAGGCGCTGATGGTGTACGTGGGCGAGCAGCTTTTCGCCGTGCCGCTGGGTTCGGTGGTGAATATCGTCGAATTCCCGATCGAGAAAATCGCCAATATTTCGATGGGGAAGAATCCGCTGCTGTCCTACAACGAGCAGGTTTATCCGTACATGCATCTGGGACAGCGCCTGAACATTGTCTCGCAGCCGCGCAACGGCAAGAAGGTGCCTGTGTTGCTGGCGCGCACCGGCACGCGCGAAGTCGCGATCCAGGTGGATGGACTGGGCGGCACGCGCGAAGTGGTGATCAAGTCCGTCGGCCCGCAGCTCTCCGAGCTCAAGGGACTGTCCGGCGCCACCATCCTCGGTGACGGGCGCGTGATACTCATCCTGGATGTCCCCGGACTGTGGTTCCGCGATGACACCATCCATTTCGAACACCGCCCGGAAGGCAAGGTAGCGCAGGAAGTGCGCGCACGGCCGGTGGTCATGGTGGTGGATGACTCGCTCACGGTGCGCAAGATCACGAGCAAACATCTGCAGAAACGCGGCATGGACGTGCTGGTCGCCAAGGACGGTCTCGACGCCGTCGAACAGTTGCGCGACCACCTGCCCGATGTGATGCTGGTCGATATCGAGATGCCGCGCATGGACGGTTACGAGCTGACGACGCGTGTGCGTTCCGATGAAACCCTGAGGCACATTCCAATCATCATGATCACCTCGCGCGCCGGCGCCAAGCATCGGCAGAAGGCCTTCGAGCTGGGCGTGGATATGTACATGAGCAAGCCCTATCAAGAAGAGGAATTATTCAACAATATCGACACCCTGATTGCCAAGGGCAGGTTGACGTGAAACGTCGGACTCTCCGGGGGTAAAGACCTTGGCCGATCCAAATCAGTATCTGCGCCTGCAACTGGGAGAATCCAGCTACCTCTTGCCCAGTGCGTCGGGATTCACCATCGAGCAGCGCGAACACCTGATCACCAACAAATCCCCCGAGGGCAATGTCGCGGCCTGGCAGTCGGTGCGCTCGGCGCGGCTGCCGGCCTATTGTCTGGACGGTATGCTGCGCGTCACGCGACATCAGGACTGGCACCGCGCGGTGTTCCTGGATGCGTTGCCGCACGCGGTGGGGCTGGTGGTGGACGAGGTCCAGTTGTTGCCGCGTTCGGAGACCACGGTTTCACTCTTTACGCCGCTCGGACTTCCACCCACGCGCCTGGGCCATTTGTTTTCCGGCGCCTGGGTGACGGGCAACCGCATTATTCTCGTCCTCGATCCCAAGACCTTCGTTGCCTATCTGCAAAGCCTGGGAGAGGTGTGATGAAAAAACCGCGCAGCGGCCCGCGCCTGCATTCGCTGGAAATCCCGCTGGACGGGATGACCTTGCTTGTGGCAAGCGCGGCGGTGGCGGAGGTCATCAATCTGCAGAACTTGGCTCCGGTCCCCTTCAGTCAGCCGTGGCTGAATGGTGCGATTGGCTGGCGCACGCTCGCGGTCCCGGTGATTTCCTTCGAAACGCTCATGGGAGCTCCATCCGTCACGCGTCCCGCGACTGGCAAGATAGTCATCTGTTATCCGCTCAGCGGACGCAAGGACTGGGAATTTTTCGCCATGTTTGCCACGGCTGAACCGCGGCCGCAAGTGCTGGACGGCAGTCAGCTGGTGGCAGAGGCTTCCGAGCTGCCCGATTCGCCTTACATCGCGGCCGGCCTCAAGGTGGAAGAACGTCTGATGTTTATCCCCGACTTTGAGCAACTGAAGAAAGCGTTTTATCCGTGATTTGTGAAGTATGCACAGCCTGGGTAGAGCGAAGCGAAACCCGGGAAAACTAAATAACTGAAGGAAGGCAACAAACGTATGAAATCTACCAGCAAGCTCATCATTTTCGTCATCACATTCCTGGCTCTGACCGCGAGCGTCTACGCCCAATCCCCGCGCGAGCAACTGAACCAGATGGTGCAGCAGTTACAGAAGACGCCAAACGAAAGTGCCCTGCGCGAGAAGATCATCAAACTCGCACGGACAATGAAGCCAACACCCGCCTTGCCCGATACGGCGATTGCCTTCGAGGGCCGCGCGCAGTTCGCCTTCAGGAACGCCAAATCCGAGGGCGATTTTTTGGCGGCGGCTCAGGAGTATGAAAAGGCCGTCGCCGCCGCGCCGTGGGTGCCGGGCTATTACGCCGACCTGTGTACGATCTACGAGAAAGCGGGCAAATACGAGGACGCCAAGCGCCACTGCGGGTTTTACCTGATCGGCCTCACCGATCCCGCGCAGATGACCGGCGTCAAGCGGCGTATCGCTGGTCTTGAGTTTGGGATTGAGAAGGCAAATTCGCCGCAAACAGCAAAGGCAGCCAAACCAGCAGGGGCCGATTTCTCGGGATGCTGGCAAGGGCCAGATACTGCAGGGACGCAATACTGCGAGTTTTCATTCGAACGCAATGGAGATAATTGGATCGTAAGGGGCGTAAGCCAGAAACCATTAAGGATACTGAAAATGCAGGGTCGGCAACTTTTGGTTGAGGACAATGAGTACGACTGGGTTTCATTCCAATACGACCTTACGCTGTCAGAAGATGGGCAAACAATCGACCGGGCTAAAATGGATACCCAATCACCGGAACAATTCAATCGAATGAATAGCCGTGATCCGGGAGGCAGGCTGACGTATCTCAATCAATGGCGTAGGGGCACCCCCCTTCGGCGGAAATAAATAGGGAAGCACGGATTGGAAACCTCCCGGTTTGCGAAGCAATGGGGTCAGACTGAGGCATACCTGATTTCACGGACACCCAGATAGGCACATAATGCCTGAAGGAGGGTGTTCAATGAAGAAGCGCCAGTCATTCACCAAGGAGTTCAAGCTGGAGGCGGTGCGGCTGCTGGAACGCAGCGACAAGCCCGCCGCCGATCTCGCCCGTGAGCTCGGGATCAAGCGCAACCAGCTCTACAAGTGGCAGATCCAGCTGAGTGCCCGAGGGAAAGAAGACGTATTCCCCGGTCATGGCCGTCGTGCCGGCAGCGAAGCCGAGGTGGCCCGCTTGCGCCGCGCAGTAGCCTGTCTCCAGGAGGAGAACGAGATTTTAAAAAAAGCCGCGCGGTACTTCGCGAGGGAATCGTCGTGAGGTACCAATTCATGGCGGAACACCAATCGGTCCATCACGTCAGCCTGATGTGCCGGGCACTGGCCGTCTCGCGCAGCGGCTACTACGGCTGGAAGTCCCGACCCGAGTGCTCGCGCACCCGGGAGAACCGTGATCTCCTCACGCGCCTGCGCGCCGTCCATGTTCGGTCGCGCGAAGCCTATGGCGTCATCAAAACGATGCGGGCGCTGGACGAAGAAGCAGACATTCATTGCGGACATAACCGGGTGGCGCGGCTACGGAGGCTTCACGGGATCGTAGCGAAACGGGTACGTCGCTTCCGTCTGTCTTACGCCGCGCGGAACAGCGAACCGGCGGCACCGAACCTGCTCGAACGGCAGTTCGGCGTCGCGGCGCCGAACCGGGTCTGGGTCGGCGACATTACCTTCGTCCCGACCCGCGAGGGCTGGCTTCACCTCGCGGTGCTTCTGGATCTGTACTCACGGAAAGTGGTGGGTTGGGCCATGAGCGAGCGGCAGAACCGGCAACTGACGACCGATGCGTTGACCATGGCCATCGAGCGCCGGCATCCCGCCCCGGGGCTCATCCACCACACGGATCAAGGCACGCTCTACGCGACCCCCACCTACCGCGAGATTCTCAAGGCCCATCACATGCTCCCGAGCATGAGCCGCAAAGGCAACTGCTACGACAATGCGTGTGCCGAAAGCTTCTTCGGTGGACTCAAGAATGAATTGATCTGGGATCGGGACTTCCGAACACGGGCTGAGGCCAGGAGCGCCATCTTCGAATGGATCGAGGTGTTCTACAACCGGGAGCGGCTGCACGAGACACTCGACTACGTCAGTCCGGTGCGGTATGAAGAACGTAACGCTGTTGCTTAACCACGTGTCCGTGGAAACGGGTACGCCTCAGACTCGATTGAAACAGTCTGGTAGCGAGCGTAGCCCGGATGGAATGCAATGGAATCCGGGAGAATCATGGTCACGTTCACCAACGCCCCGGGTTCCGCTGCGCTGCATCCGGGCTACGGTACTTACACAGCATCGCGCAGGATCGGGCCAAAAAACCGGGACAGATTTATTTTCCTACACCGGCCCGTGACGGCCCGCGTAGCTTGGGCAGAGCGAAGCGAAGCCCGGGATAACCAAATCACCAAATGATAGGGAGTGAACGATGAAAATCACCAGCCAACTATTTATTGCCGCCTTCGCATTCCTGGCCCTGGCTACGATCGCCTACGCTCAATCCCCGCGCGAGCAGCTGAACCAGATGGTGCAGCAGTTGCAAAAGACGCCGGGCGACGATGCCCTGCGCGAGAAGATCATCAAGCTGGGGATGAGGATCAGGCCAGCGGTGCCGGACGCGGCGGAAAAATACGAGGGTCGGGCGAAATTTGCATTCAAGAATGCAAAGTCAACCGCCGATTATGCCGATGCCGCAAGGGAATATGAGCAAGCGGTGCAGACCGCGCCGTGGATACCCGGGTATTACTCAGATCTGTGCACGATCTATGAAAAGGCAGGTCAGTATGCCGATGCCAAGCGCAATTGCGAGGTCTACGTGAAGACGCTTGTCGATCGGTCGCAGATCAGCGAAACCAAGCAGCGGATTGCTGGCCTAGAATTTGGGATCGAGAAAGTTAAGCAGCAAGCGGTTGCCGACACACCGGAGGCGCGCGAAGCCGCGCTGCTACAGAAGGTAGAGGGGGCAAGGTTTGTTGCTCGTCATACACCAGAAAACCTCGGATTGAAGCCTGGAACTATGGCTTATGACGAAATTTTCGAAATAAAGGATCGAACACTGCATATCACGCTCAGGATTCACTACATAACCTCTGGAAGTGTGTACGGGCATAGGCAGCCCGGCGAGTATTTGGGTGATCGTATTTCGTACCGGGAGGGCGCGTTTACTCAAACTTTAAATAACGGCCAAACGGCAGTCATTCGGATTAGACCGGACGGTCAGGGACTTACAAGGCAGTACAACAACGCAGAATATAAATTTGAAATTCCTCGAAATTAAGCAAGCGTAGGGCGGGTCACACCCGCCGTTACACGAGATAACGAAGAAATCGAGGCGAAGTTTGGTGAATGATGTTGAATGTGAATTGATGTTGAAATGGCGGGTGTGACCCGCCCTACGCTTGCTACGGTTATTGTAAATGGAGGTAATGGGCATGAATTCGAGAGAGCGCATTAAGAAGATCATCGCGAAGGCATCGCTGTCGGCCTTGGTGGTTGCCGGAGTCTTTGGCGCACCAACGGCGCATGCCTTTAGGAATTATTCGGAATATGCCGCTGCCTGTAGAGCAGAGGGCGGCACGCCTAGCCCCAGCCCTGCGAGATGTGACATTCCTTCAAACAGGGGCAATGCCGACTCCGGCTACGACTATGGCGCTGCACAGCGCGCCCGGGAGGCAGAGGCCGCTGCTGCTGCCGAACGCCAACGCCAGGCAGAAGCGGAGCGCATCGAGCGTGAACGTCTGGCCGAAGAAAAGCGCCAAAAAGACGCCGCGTTCATACGCGACCGCGACGCGGCGGCGAACACACTCAAGGGATCGACAGGCACGAATACTTCCCAACTGAAAGGCATATCGGGAACGGATAATTACGGCCTCAAGGGCAGTGGAACCGATCCGGGCGCGCAACTGAAGAGCGTCGAACGGCATAGCCGTGATGCGCAAGAACAGGCATCGAAGGGCAAAGAAACGGCAAGAGAAACAGCGCGCATGGGTTTCGACATCCCCGGAAAGGCGAGCGGTAATTTGGTCTATCCGGACAAGAAACAGCGACAGATACCGCCTTCGGCGCTCGACAAGCGTGTCCCGCCCGAGGCTCAGAAAGACCCACAAGTCCAGCAGTCGCTTGCCTGGTACCGCAAGCTCGATGCCCAGAAGGCCGAGAAAGAGAAAATGATTGCCGAAATCAAAGAGCAGAAAAAGACCAGCAAGGATCCTGTGCTGGACGCGAAGATCGCGACCCTCAACAACGATGTAAAGATAATTACCGGCGATCAGGCCAAGGCAACCGAGACCGTCGAGAAACGGGTGAAGAACCTTGGCTTTAATCTGGTTGAAGCTCCCGAGCCCACGACAACGAATGCCAATAAAAAATGACCGTCCCATCTAAGATGTCGGGTCAGCTCCCGTCTGCCACCGTTTCGACCATTGGTTGTTTCCGGTCAGGCGTATTTGTCGGCATTGCAATGCTTGGTCTGTTTGTTGCGGAGAACGTCCAGGCTATAACTATTCCGGCCCTGCCCGTGATCCCATCGAGTATTGCCGTTGCCCATCCGGCGCTTGTAACTAAGCGTGAGGCGTTGCTTACGGAACGCAAGGCACTTTACAAGCAAACCGCGGATCACAATAAATTGTGTAGTGCCGTCGAGGCTGGCAGTTCCGCAGAGGCAAGCTGCACCAGCGCCTACGCACCGTTGGAAAAGTTGATCACGAGCCACGTCGTGGCAAGCGAGGAGTTTATTTCCCTACTTGCCGGCTATGTGGAGGCGCTTGAAAAGTACATAAAGCCCATGAACGCCCTGGCCAAGCGCTTGAAATGGAGCGTGGATGAACAGGCCCGCCTGGACAAAGCCCTGAACAAGCTGGATTTCGACCGCGACCCCAAAGCGACGAACGAGCTGATCCGCAGCACGTGGAAGGATGTCCTGGCCCGCGGCCAGGGCGAGGAGTTTGCGCGTGCAGCGTCAAAAGGCGATGGCCCGGGATTCCCCGGCCCCAGCGCCGGCGAACAGACCTTTAATCAGGATTGCGCCATTTTCGCACTGGCCAATGCGGCCAGCTTGCCTTATGGGGTCGTGGCCGCGCGCGCAACCAAACTCTTGCGCGAGGGGGGATGGCGCCCTGCCAGCGAACGCGCGAACCCTCAAGCAGTCATCGAGCGGAGCGGCCTGATGGGCGGAGAAGTCGTTATGCTGGCGGAGGCGTTCGGTCAGGTTGAGGTGGTATCGAAAGCAAACTTTGCCAAAACCCTGAAAGAGGGACGTCCGGTGATGATAAGCGTGGTGCCCAACGGCGCGGACCTCAGAGGCGCCGGGCACGAAGTGGTACTCACCAAGACTTTTAAACATGGCGGAGAAACCTGGTACGAGATGATGGACTCCAATCAGAGCGCTCTGCGGCGGCTGTATTTAAGCTCCAAGGAACTGAACACCATGCTCAAGGAAAATGGCGTGGCCTACCATAAGGAAGATGGTACGGCCTACCGCCCGGAGTCCAAGACAACCCCAAGACTTCTTCGCAACGGAGACAATAATAATGGCCATCCTGTCTCAAGTAAGTAAAAGCTCGCCAGCCAATATGCGTTCAACGATTCCAGCAGGCGCCTGTCTTTGGACTGGCGCACTCGTGACTGTAGTCGTCCTTGGTTTGCTGGCCATGGGTAGTGCCCAGGCCATAGATATTCCGACGCTGCCAGTGGTTCCACCGAATATCGCTGCCACCAATCCGGTGCTCGTGCAGCAACGCGATAAGCTGCTTGATCAACGTAAGGCCCTGCTCGACAAAACCAACAGCCACAACAGTATGTGTAATGCCGTCGAGGCCGGTAGTGCTGCGGATTCAATCTGCACCAGGGCCTATGCACCGCTGGAGGCGGAAATCAAAAGCCATGTCCAGGTCAGCAAGCAATACAACACCCGCCTCCTTGCGGCGGTAAACCTCGCCGCCAGCCAGAAGTCCGCGCCCCCGCCGCCCCACACCGACACCTCGGTGGTGGATGCGCGCAACGTACCCTCGGGTTTGCCAAAAAGCTTGGACAACGCCATTGCCAAAGCTTATTCAAATTCGCCTCCCGGTGTCAGCGATCGTGTCCGCAAAGGATTCCAAGCCGTCATGGTTCGCGACTGGAAAGTCGCCAAAGCCTGGTTTCAGGACGCCCTCAAACGCGACCCCAACAATGCCGGTCTGAAACGCATGATAGTCCTTACCGATTACTCGTTGCGCGACAGACAGGCCGTGACATCAGGGGGTACAGGTTCTGTCCCTGCGGTAAAAACATTGGCCCCAACCAAGGCTGAAATTGATGAATTTTTTAGAAACTTTAGAGAAGGGCGGAAATTTACGCCGACGGACAAAGTACGCAACCACGTTGCAAGCATGTCTAACGAAGAGTTCAAGAATCGTATTTGGGAATCACCCCTGCAATTACCCCAGGATTCCGATATCGATTATCTGTTTGACCTGAAGTGAAGGAATGATGGAGAACGAACCATGAAAACTGTTCACAAGCTAATCGTTGTCATCTTCACATTTCTGACTTTGGCTGTAAGCGCCTACGCAGCCGATGACAGCCCGCTATTTGAGGCAGTAAAAAGGGGAGACAAAGCAGCAGTTGAAGCGCTGCTCGCCAAAGGCGCGGATGTCAATACCAAGGACACGAGTAGTACGGGTAGAGGGGAAACCCCATTGCATCACGCAGCATTTTATGGGTACGCGCACATCTGCGAGTTGTTACTGGCCAAAGGAGCGGATCTCAGCGCCAAGGATATTAATGGGAAGACCCCCACGATGTGGGCGGCATATAAGAAAAATTACGACATTATGTCGTACCTGGAAAAGCAAGAAAGTTTACTAATGGAACGGGAGCAGCGACTCAAGCAAGCCAGTGCCCATGCGACAGGTGAAAGTCTCCTGTACGAGGCGGTAAAAAGGGGAGACAAAGCAGAAGTTGAAGCGTTGCTCGCCAAGGGCGCGGACGTCAATGCTAAAACCAACAGAGAGTGGACCCCGCTGCATCAGGCGTTGTATTTTGACCGCACAGAGATTGCCAAACTCTTGCTGGCGCGCATGCTAGAACAAGCCAGACGCAACCCCCGCGCAGCATTTGTGGTGCTGAATGAACAGCTTAAGGATCACCCTGCTGACAAGGGTAACCGCCGTCTCATCATCAAACTCGCCAGCGAACTAAAACCCGCCCCGGCGATTCCCGAAGAGGCACGCAAACACTTCATCGAAGGCACGGCTATTGTGAAAGCGGCGAAGAATCCCGCGCAGCAGGCCCTTGCCGCACAGAGCTTTACCGAAGCTGTGATAATTGCGCCGTGGTGGGGCGATGCCTACTACAACCTCGGCGTCGCGCAAGAGTTGGCAGAAAAATACAACGAGGCCGAGCAGGCCTTCAACTTCTACCTGTTAAGCAATCCGGGCGCAACGGAAAAGCGCGAAGTGCAGGACCGTATCTACGCACTCTCCGCCAAGCGCAAGCTCCTGGGCGCTAAGTAATGGCCATCAACCACATTGGGCTGGTTCGCAGGAAGGTCAAGGCAAGGCTCTGGAGACCATGACGATCTCGCCTCGCCAGAAGCGCATCGGTGTTGTCCTTGGGCTGTTGCTAATGGCTGGTATCGGATGGATCGTTTGGCCGTTTATCGCCAGCCCCAGCCAAATAGAGCGCTTCTGCAATTCGCTCGCCGTGGGAACTTCCATCGAGCAGGTCCAGGTACAAGCGGCGCAACACGGCTACCGGGTTTCTTCACTCATCGAAGGCCGTGCGTTCGTTCACGATTCGAGATCGTTTGGGCGGTTCACCTGCAACGTACAGTTTGGGCCAAACGGGCTGATGTCATCGGTATATTCCTTTAACGACTAGAGAATATATAGCTTGGGTTGCGCAGAACGAAGCCTGGGAAAACCAATTATCCAAATGAAGGACAATAAACGATGAAGACTCCCGGCAAGCTGATCATTTTCATCTGCACGTTTCTGGCTTTGGCCACGAACGCCCACGCCCAATCCCCACGCGAGCAACTGAAGCAGATGGTGCAGCAGTTGCAAAAGACGCCGAACGATAACAGCTTGCGCGAGAAGATCATCAAGATCGCCGTAACGCTTAAGCCCGCGCCGGAGATTTCGGAGGAGGCACGCCGCTCTTTCATCATCGGTGAGGCATTGTTCAAGCAAGCGAAAAACCTCAGGCCTGCTTATGAAGCAGCTAACGCCTTCTGGACAGCAACAACGTTGGCGCCGTGGTGGAGCAACGCTTATTGGAATTTGGCGGTTGCCCAGCAGTTAGCCGGTCAATATGTCAGCGCAAAGGAATCACTACGACTTTATCTGCTCACTAATCCGAGCGCGGTGGACAGACGTACGGCGCAAGATCGTCTCTACGCGATAGATGCCGACATCATCGCAGCAGCATCAAGCGTTACTGGCGGGATCGCAGGATTCTGGCAGAGAGGTAGCATTAAGGACACCACTGGTGGCTGGGTCAACGAATACCCCGATACTGTCAGAGCCCCTGTATATGAAATTCAGCAAACAGGATCGGCCTATAGCATCAAATGTGTTACGTGCGAGCCTGAGGAGAAGCAGACATACCTAGACAGTGCCGATATGAACGCTATTCATTTTAGAACTCAAGCCTCGACGTACAATTTTAAAACCGGGTGTAAGTTGAGCGGCGTTCAGTTGAGTTGCATCTCTACTTTTAACGATGGCGCGCGGCAAGAGGAGCGCTATCTCAAACGAGGTATTTGCGAAATTGTTGGTGGACCGGGAATACAGGGCTACTTTGTTCTCTGCAAATAACTTATAGCAAGCGTAGGGTGCATTCCATGCATTCTCCTGCCGGATACAACGGACGCATGGCTGTGAACCAGCGTGTGACAGAAATAACCAACTCTCAATAATAAATAGTAAGCGTAGCCAGAGCGGAGCATGCATGGAATTCTTGAACTTTCTTCGTGAAGAGCCCGTGATGGGCTGGTTCATATTCTTGGCATTACTGGTAACTGTTGTGCCGGCAGCATCGGTGCTCAGGCGCTGGATATTTAGGCGTAACCAGGCGGAAGTGAAAAAGCAGACAGCTCCTGAAACAAAATCGACACACTTCGGAAACCGGACGGAACTTGTCATCCTGTTCGTCGGGTTTATGTTTCTGCTGGCCGTGATCGGCTGGATACGCAGCACTTTTTTTGGATAACTTAGCAAGCCTGAGTAGAGCAAGGCGAAACCCGGGAAAACCAAATAACTGAGGAAGGACATCGCACTATGAAAACTACCAGCAAGCTATTTATTCTCGTCTTCACATTCATGGCCCTGACCGCAAGTGCCTATGCCCAATCCCCACGCGAGCAATTGAAGCAGATGGTGCAGCAGTTACAGAAGGCACCGAACGATAACGCCCTGCGCGAGAAGGTTATCAAACTCGCACAGGACGTGAAGCCCGCACTCGCCGTCCCGCCGGAAGCCAGGCGGGCGTTCGTCATGGGCGGTACTTATCAGAAAGAAGCGAAATCTCCTGAAGATTTCGGGTTGGCCGTCAAAGCGTTTCAGGACGCCTCTACGGCGGCGCCGTGGTGGGGCGATGCCTATTACAACCTCAGCGTGGCGTTGGAGTCGGCCAAGCGCTATGACGAGGCCAAGAACGCACTCACGCTCTACCTTCTGACCAAACCCAAAGACGCGGAGCAAGCTCAAGAGCGTCTTTATGCTATCGAGGCGAAGAAGAACCTGGCTGCCCGCGCCGCTAGCGTCGCTGAAGAGCGCAAGAAGAATTCCATCGAGGGTACCTGGTTGGATGGAAGGGATGGAATTCCGATTCTGCGGATCGAGCGAATCGGCGAGACCCTCGTCGTGAAATCGGCCAATGAATCATTTTCTTTCAGTGGAGCACGGATCACGGAAACAAATCTGAGCGTGACGAACACCCCCCTCATTCCCGGCATGCTCCCGGTTCGGTACGAGTTCGAACTGCGCGGGGACAAGCTGGTGGGTACGGCGAATGGAAGACCCTATCAAATGAACCGCAAGCCCTAGCCGAATGATGAATCTTGATTTGTTTTTTGGAGAAAAACAGATCCCGGTGTTTTAAATTCAATTACTGATATCGCGTTATTGCGTATATCGATTCAGCATAAATCTTGGAGGCTTAAATGAACGTTTTGAGAATCTTTTTCCGCGTAGCCTGGGTAGAGCGAAGCGAAACCCAGGAAAAAAAATACCAGAATGATGGGAGTGAAACATGAAATCTACCAGCAAGCTGATCATTTTCATCATTACATTGTTGGCTCTAGCCGCGAGCGCCCACGCCCAATCCCCGCGCGAGCAACTCAAGCAGATGGTGCAGCAGTTACAGAAGACGCCGGACGACAACGCCCTGCGCGAGAAGATCATCAAGCTCGCGCAGGGCGTTAAGCCTAGACCGGCGATACCGGAGGAGGCCAATCGCGCGTTTGTCAAAGGCAATGTATTCCAGAAAGAGGCGAAGGACGCTTCTGGCTACGACTTCGCGATTACCGCCTACCGGGACGCGCTACGTGTCGCGCCGTGGTGGGGCGATGCTTATTTCAATCAGGCCGTTGCACTGGAGGCGGCAGGGAAATTCGATGAGGCGATAGCGTCCATCAAGTTATATATGATCTCGATACTAGGCGCGAGCACAGAAGCACGCGAGGCGCAGAACCGCATTTACGCGATCGAGGCAAAGAGCGAGATGGCATCCCGGTTAGCGATAGTGCAGGCTGCGGCGGAAAGGGAGCGGCAACGCCCAAGCGTGGAGGGGAGATGGACTAATGGGATGTGGAATTTTCAAGTTACAAAGAGCGGCGAAAAATTCGACCTCATCCCACTTGGGTTTGTTCCCGGAATTTCTGGGCAGTGGCAGGCCACTGGCATCGAGTTGGATCGGAAGCGAGTCAAATTTAATTGGTTAAACCCGTCTCTCAACTGCCCGGAATGTAAGATGCTACGCCTCAACCTGTCCCTTTCTGAAAACGGCAACGAACTGACAGGCACAAGTACGCGCGAAGATCTTGGTAAAATATATCCAATCACATGCACCAGAATGCCTTGATTCAAAGCCCGGTAGCAAACGTAGGGCGGGTCACACCCGCTGCACAACAATCGCGACAACATGCCCAACTATCGCGCGTCAACGATAGCGGTTTCGATGAGACCTATTGCGAGGCGCGGTTCTTTGAGTAGCAAGGGTACATGGAATGCCCCCTGCGTGCTGAAATACACCGGTAGTCACCTGCTTGCCGCGTTGTTGTGCGCGACTGCCTCGGTATTGGCCGGTGCCCCGGACCAGGAATGCGGAGAACGCGTGTCGCTGGCCAAGCTGATCACTGATCCGGAGACGTACCACGGCAAGGCGTTGTGGGTTGTGGCCCATGTCACGATCGACTTCGAGAACATGACCGTCTGCCCTTCCGAGAATGAAACTCAAGCGAAGAACTGCCTCTGGCTCGACATAGACGATGGTCCCTACAATACCGATCAGGACTACGCGCGCTACCAGTCGAAGCTGCAGACATGGAAGCGGTTCAATCTCCAGACCGTCGCCATCCATGCGATGTTCGACAAGACCTTGAAAGGTCATTTCAGCATGTGGCCGGCTGGCCTCGGGAATGTTGCCGAGGTGTCGGGGCATCAAGGTGGCTGGAACTTCACCGCAAACGCCACCGCGCCGCGCACCGTCTGCGTGGGTGAGTTGCCGGTACCGAAAGAGTCGAGCGACCACCGCTGGATGAGATCCGGCAGTTTGAAACTGCGGAACGGGGACTACGATGGCGCCATGGCCGATTTTAGCCGTGCTATCTCGCTCGAACCATCAAATAGCGGTTATTACCTTATACGCGCCAACGCGAAGGAGCGAAAACGCGACCATGCCGGCGCCACTGCCGACTACACGCGCGCGATAGAGTTTGCGCGGGAAGACAAGGATGTCATATACATTGTCCGCGCCGAGGCGAGAGAACAGACAGGTGATCTCGACGGGGCCATTGCTGACTACACCCGGGCGATCGAGATCAATCCGAAGCTCGCCGATGCCTATCATGGTCGCGGTCTGGCGAAACAGAAAAAGGGCGACGCTAAAGGCGCCGCGGCGGACCTGGCGCGAGCCAGGCAGTTAACACCGGCGCAGTCGCCGCCGTAGCGCCAATCAACGGGAATGTTAAAGGTTGGAGTGATTAGCCTATGATCAAACAGCAATCCGCACGCACATTACTATGGTTCTCGGTCATCCTGCTGGTGGTCGGTGCAGCGATCACCGATCCGGCGGCTGGGATTGCTTTCATGGCGCTGGCCGGGTTGGGTGCGCTCGGCGTTATCGCGCTCGGCAACAGGCGCCTCAAACTGATCGGGCTCCTCGTGCTGGCGGTGTCGGTCGGCATGGCCGCGGCTTACTGGCCGGCGGCCAAGAACCATATGGCGAAGTATCAGGAGCGCGCGAAGAACGCGGCCTCGAAAAACCACACGCCGGCTGATGTACCGGAGAAACGTTGACCAACGGGTTCATGTTGATGTAGGAGGCGCGCCCAACAGGGCAGTCTGTCTGGGTGTTATGACCTTCCTCAGTCCTCCGTAGCCCTCCGTTAACCGGAGCATCCAAAAACCCCCGGGCCAATCTCGCTTGAGCAATTCACCCCCAGGGTTCAGGCCGTAGCAGCGTCAATTCCTTCCCGCGCCACCTTCACCAGAAAATCAATTTCCTCCGGCTGAATCACGTATGGCGGCATAAAATAAATCACGTCGCCGAGCGGGCGCAGCAGCGCGCCGTGTTCGAGCGCATGGCGGTAAACCGCCAGTCCGCGCCGTTCCTGCCACGCAAACGGCGCACGCGTTTTTTTGTTCTGCACCATTTCCATCGCCAGGATCATGCCGGTCTGGCGTACCTCGGCCACGTGCGGATGCTCGGCGAGCGATGCCGTCACCCGCGCCATGTGCGTCGCGAGTTTGCGGTTGTGGTTGAGCACGTCGTCGTCGCGAAAGATGTCGAGCGTGGCCAGGGCCGCGGCGCAGGCGAGCGGGTTGCCGGTGTAGGAATGCGAGTGCAGAAATGCCTTGCGTGCGGCGTAATCGGCATAGAAAGCCTGGTAGACCGCATCAGTCGTCAGGCACACTGAAAGTGGCAGATAGCCACCGGTCAGGCCCTTGCCGAGACACAGGAAATCGGGGGCGATATCGGCCTGTTCGCAGGCGAACATGGTTCCCGTGCGCCCGAAGCCCACAGCGATTTCATCGGCGATGAGATGCACCCGGTGTTTGTCACACGCCTGTCGCAGCAGCTTCAGGTAAACCGGATCGTACATGCGCATGGAGCCAGCGCACTGCACCAGCGGTTCCACGATCACGGCGCAGACCTCGCTGGCATGGCGTTCCAGTGCCTTTTCCATTTCGGCGAAGGTGCGGGTGGAGTAATCGGCCCAGGACTCGCCGGGCTCGCGGTAATAACAATCCGGGGATTTGACCGTGACCGGCTTCAGCAGCAAGGGTTGGTAGGTTTCCTTATATAAGGAGACATCCCCCATCGACAAGGCGCCCAGGGTTTCGCCGTGGTAGCTGTTCGCCAGATTAATGAAGCGTATGCGTTTTTTCTCGCCGCGGTTCTGCCAGTAATGAAAACTCATCTTGAGCGCGATTTCGACGGCGGCGGAACCGCTGTCGGCGTAAAAACAGCGGGTGAGTCCCCTTGGAGCAATCTGCACCAATCTTTCAGAAAGCTGCACGACGGGTTCGTGCGTGAAGCCCGCGAGAATCACGTGTTCGAGATTTTGCAATTGTTTGGCGACGGCTGCGTTAATACGCGGATTGGCGTGACCGAACAGATTGACCCACCACGAGCTGATGGCATCGAGGTAACGTTTGCCCTCGAAGTCTTCGAGCCACACGCCTTGTCCACGGCGGATGGGGATGAGCGGGAGGCTTTCATGATCTTGCATCTGCGTGCAGGGATGCCACAGCACTCGCAGGTCTCGTTGCGTCAGGGATTCGTTATCCATAGACTGCATCATACAGGGCGACTTACCCGGTGTTAATTTAGTGAAGGCCTGATGATAGTCCTGCATGCAAAAGAATTCACAGGATTTACAGGATTGTTCAGGATTAACAGGATTGTTCAGGATTAACAGGATTAAAATTTCTGAATTTTCTTATCCTGTAAATCTTGTGAAATCCTGTTAATCCTGTCTATTGTTTTGGCAGTTTTTAAACATTAAGGAACTAGCCATGGTACGTACAGAAACCCCGGTGTGTGATTTCGGCCTGCCGGCCCCGGATTTCCGTCTCAAAGGCGCGGATGGAAAAATCTGGACGCTGAGCGAGGCGTGCGGGGAAAACGGCTTGTTGGTGATGTTCATCTGCAATCACTGCCCCTACGTGAAGGCGGTGCTCGATCGCATTATTCGTGATGCCAGCGAGCTGCAAGCGATGGGCGTTAACAGCGTGGCGATCATGTCGAATGATCCCGCGGATTATCCGGAAGATTCTTTTGACAACATGCAGCGGGTGGCGCAGAAGCTGAAATTCCCGTTTCCGTATCTTTACGATGAAACTCAGGAAATTGCCAAAGCCTACGATGCCGTCTGCACCCCGGATTTTTTCGGCTACAACAAGGACCTCAAGCTCCAGTATCGCGGACGGCTGGATGAATCGCGCAAAGAGCCGGCGGCACCGAACGCGCGGCGCAATCTTTTCGAGGCCATGAAACAGGTGGCGCAGACCGGGCAGGGTCCGAAGCACCAGATACCCAGCATGGGTTGTTCCATCAAGTGGAAACAGGAATAGGAAAAGGTGAGCGGCGTGATTCTACTCAGGGGGAAGAGCCCATGACGCTGCCCTCGCTGGAAACTTTGGCAGAGATTGTCCGCGCCGCCGCGCGTGAAGAACTGATGCCGCTGTTCGCCGATGTCATTCGCCACATCAAGCACGATGGCAGCGTGGTAACAGAAGCCGACGTGGCCATGCAGCGCCGACTGAAATCCGATCTGGCGCGCCATTGGCCGGAGTATGATTTTCTGGGCGAGGAGATGCCCGGGCATGAGCACAGGCAATTGACCACCGCCAAAGAGAGAGGCCTGTGGTGCGTGGATCCTCTGGACGGTACCAGCAACTTTGCCACCGGGATTCCGTATTTTGCCGTTTCCCTCGCCCTGATCATCGAAGGCCGGCAGGAAATTGGCATGGTCTACGATCCGGTGCGTGACGAATGCTTCATGGCGCGCCGCGGTGAAGGTGCGCGGCTGAACGGAATGACGCTGGGTACACACGAGCCGCCCCTGCCGGAAGAGTTGCGGCGCTGCGTGGCGTCAGTGGATTTCAAGCGCTTGCAGGCGCCGCTGGCCGCTCTATTGGGGGCGCATCCGCCCTATGGATCGCAGCGCAACTTTGGCGCCAGCAGTCTGGAGTGGTGTTGGCTCGCGGATGGCCGCTTTCATCTCTATTTGCACGGCGGGCAGAAGTTGTGGGATTACGCCGGCGGCAGCCTGATCCTGGCTGAGGCCGGCGGCATGGCCGCCACGCTCGAAGGCGAAAAGATTTTCACTTACGGTCTCGAGCCCCGGTCGGTGGTGGCCGCGCCCACGCCGGCTTTATTTTCCATCTGGAAGACCTGGATCGACGCCAACTGGAAACCGGCTCGCCATTGATTGCGTTATCCCTTGCATATAACCACTTCAAGCACAAAAACCTGTTTATGGGCGGATAACAGATTGAACAGGGACCATTTTCGGCTATTGCCCAAAAACCGACCGTGAGCGAAAATGCCCGCGATTCGAGGAGCTGCGCTTAGGTCCCCGGCTGCTGTGTGCACCAAGTTACGGCGCCCTTAATACAGACAAGAATCATCTGGAGTATCCGGATTTCGCTCCCTTTGGTGGCTGACGAGCCCAACGGTGTCGGGGAGTCATTATTGTTGGTGCCGGCGCTACGACGGACACGCATCGGCGAGACCAGTTTCGGGTCGACAAGATTTCGAGCATTGAGGATTAACCCATGACAGTTGAAACCAAAGCCCACAAGGCGGGCGAAGGCAAGACATTAACCAAACGGCGCGAGCTGGCGAACGCCATCCGTGCGCTTTCCATGGACGCGGTGCAGAAGGCCAACTCCGGCCACCCCGGCGCTCCCATGGGCATGGCCGACATCGCCGAAGTCTTGTGGAACGATTTCCTCAGGCACAACCCGACCAATTCGAAGTGGTCGGACCGCGACCGCTTCGTGCTTTCCAACGGCCACGGCTCGATGCTGCTGTACAGCCTGCTGCATCTGACGGGTTACAACCTGCCGCTGGAGGAGATCAAGAATTTCCGCCAGCTGCATTCCAAGACCCCGGGCCATCCCGAATACGGCTACGCGCCCGGCGTCGAGACCACCACTGGCCCGCTGGGTCAGGGCATCGCCAATGCCGTGGGTATGGCCATCGCCGAGAAAGCGCTGGCCGGTACGTTTAACCGTGAAGGTCACCAGATCGTCGATCATTATACTTATGTGTTCCTCGGCGACGGCTGCCTGATGGAAGGCATCTCGCACGAGTCCTGCTCGCTCGCCGGCACAATGGGTCTGGGCAAGCTGATTGCGTTTTACGACGACAATGGCATTTCGATCGACGGTGAGGTGAAGGGCCACGGCAGCACGCCCGGCTGGTTCACCGACGACACCCCGAAGCGCTTCGAAGCTTATGGTTGGCACGTAATTCCGAAAGTCGATGGCCACGATCCCGAGGCCGTAAAGCGTGCCATCGAAGCGGCGCGCAAGGTGACCGACAAACCCTCGATGATTTGCTGCCAGACCATTATCGGCTGGGGCGCGCCCAACAAGCAGGGCAAAGAGGAATGCCACGGCGCCGCCCTCGGCGACGCGGAAGTGGCCGCCACCCGCGCCAACATCGGTTGGCCGCACCCCCCGTTCCATATTCCCGAAGACGTTTACGCCGGCTGGGATGCGAAATCGAAGGGCGCCGCCGCGGAGAAATCCTGGAATGACAAATTTGCGGCCTACAAGAAGGCCCACCCGGAACTGGCCGCCGAATTCGAGCGCCGCATGAAAGGCGAGCTGCCGAAAGACTGGAAACAAAAGTCTGACGAATTTATCAAATCGGTCGACGCCAAGGCAGAGACCATCGCCTCGCGCAAGGCCTCGCAGAATGCGTTAAATGGTTTCGGCCCGTTGCTGCCGGAATTCCTCGGTGGTTCAGCCGATCTCGCCGGCTCCAACCTGACCATTTGGAAAGGTTCGAAGCCCCTGAGCAAAACTGAAGGCAATGCCAATTACATTTATTATGGTGTGCGCGAGTTCGGCATGTCGGCGATCATGAACGGCATCGCCCTGCATGGCGGATTCATTCCTTACGGCGCCACCTTCCTGATGTTCTCCGAGTACGCGCGCAATGCCCTGCGCATGGCCGCCTTGATGAAAATCCCCACACTGTTCGTCTACACCCACGACTCCATCGGTCTGGGCGAAGACGGACCGACGCACCAGGCGGTCGAGCAGACCGCGACGTTGCGGCTCATACCTAATATGTCGGTATGGCGTCCGTGCGATGCGGTGGAAAGCGCGGTGGCCTGGAAGTTGGCCGTCGAACGCAAGCAGGGACCCTCGTGTCTGATTTTCTCGCGCCAGAATCTGCCGCATCAGATGCGTGATGCCCAGCAGTTGGCATCCATATCCCGCGGCGGTTATGTGTTATCCGAGGCCGAAGGGGGCAAGCCGCACGCCGTCATTATCGCCACCGGTTCTGAAATCGGTATTGCCGTGGAGGCGCAAAAGCTGCTCGCCGCCAAGGGCAAGAAGGTGCGCGTGGTGTCGATGCCTTCGACCGATACCTTCGACGCGCAGGACGCCGCCTGGCGCGACAGCGTGTTGCCCAAGGGCGTGAAGCGCGTGGCCGTCGAGGCTGGCGTCACCGCCGTTTGGCACAAATACGTGGGCCTGGAAGGTCGCGTGGTTGGTATCGACCGCTTCGGCGAATCCGCCCCGGCCGGCGCGCTGTTCAAGCACTTCGGCTTCACTGGCGAGAACGTCGCCAAGACGGTGGAAGAGATTTTGTAAGAAATTTTCACCGCAGAGTACGCAGAGGTCGCAGAGAAAAACGGTCTTATTTGAAACACTCTGCGTTCTCTGTGCTCTCCGCGGTGAGCAGGTTTTAATTCTTAACTTTCTGGAGATTGGGTTATGGCAATCAAAGTCGGTATCAACGGGTTCGGCCGCATCGGCCGCATGGTGTTCCGCGCTGTAGCGAAGGACTTCAAGGACATCGAGATCGTCGGCATTAACGACCTGCTCGAACCCAGCTACCTGGCCTACATGCTGAAGTACGACTCCGTGCACGGCCGTTTCAGCGGCGACATCAAGGTCGATGGCGGAAACATGGTCGTCAACGGCAAGAAGATCCGGCTGACAGCCGAGAAAGATCCCGCCAACCTGAAGTGGGGCGATGTCGGCGCTGACATCGTGATCGACAGTACCGGTTTCTTCCTGACCGCCGAATCCTGCCAGGCGCACATCAAGGCCGGCGCCAAGAAGGTCATCCAGTCCGCGCCCTGCAAGGACACCACGCCGATGTTCGTGTACGGCGTGAACCACGATAGCTACAAGGGCGAGGCCATTGTTTCCGCCGCTTCCTGCACTACCAATTGCCTGGCACCCGTGGCCAAGGTTCTGCACGACAACTTCGGTATCAAGCGTGGCCTGATGACCACCGTGCACGCCGCCACCGCGACGCAAAAGACCGTCGACGGCCCATCGCAGAAAGACTGGCGCGGCGGTCGCGGCATTCTGGAAAACATCATCCCGTCATCCACCGGTGCCGCCAAGGCCGTGGGTGTAGTACTGCCTGCCTTGAAGGGCAAGCTCACCGGCATGGCCTTCCGCGTGCCGACCTCCGACGTTTCGGTGGTCGATCTGACCGTGGAGCTGAACAAGGAAGCGTCTTACGAGGCCATCTGCAAGGCCATGAAAGCGGCTTCCGAAGGCGCCATGAAAGGCGTGCTCGGATACACCGATGAGAAAGTGGTTTCCACCGACTTCGTCGGCAACAGTACGCCATCCACCTTCGACGCTGAAGCCGGCATCGCCCTGGACAGCACCTTCGTCAAAGTCGTGGCCTGGTATGACAACGAATACGGTTACACCTGCAATATGCTGCGTTTGTTGCAGCACATCGCGAAGTAATCATTTTGTAATATTTTTTGACGCAAAGACGCGAAGGCGCAAAGAAAGGCAAGAATGAATTCTCATTCCTTTGCGCCTTTGCGTCAGAAATTCATAGGGTTTAGAACATGTCCGTTATCAAGTTGACCGACCTGGATCTTAAAGGCAAACGTGTCCTGATTCGCTCCGACCTCAATGTGCCGGTGAAAGACGGCAAGGTCACGTCCGATGCGCGCATCTCCGCTTCGTTGCCGACGTTCAATCACTGTCTCAAGGCCGGCGCCAAGGTGATGGTGATGTCGCATCTCGGCCGTCCGACCGAGGGCGAGTACAGCGAGGAGAATTCACTCAAGCCCGTGGCCGACGATCTGTCTAAAAAACTCGGCAAGCCGGTGCGCTTGGTCAAGGACTGGGTCGAAGGCGGTTTCGACGTCGCGGCCGGTGAGTTGGTGCTGCTCGAAAACGTGCGCTTCAACAAGGGCGAGAAGAAAAACGTCGAGGAAACCGCAAAGAAATACGCCAAACTGTGTGACGTGTTTGTCATGGATGCCTTCGGCACGGCGCATCGTGCACAAGGCTCTACTTATGGCGTGGCCCAGTTCGCACCGGTGGCTTGCGCCGGTCTGCTGCTCACCGCAGAGCTGGAAGCGCTGACCAAGGCACTGCTTGATCCGAAACGCCCAATGGTCGCCATCGTCGGCGGCTCCAAGGTTTCCACCAAGCTCACCGTACTCGAATCGCTGTCCGAAAAAGTCGATCAGCTGGTGGTGGGTGGCGGGATTGCGAATACCTTCCTTGCGGCGGACGGCAAGAAGATCGGCAAGTCGCTGGCCGAGACCGATCTCATTCCGACGGCGAAAAGCCTGATGGCAAAAATGAAAAAACGCAACGCCAAGATCCCGATCGCGGTCGACGTGGTGGTCGGCAAAAAGTTCGACGCCAATGAAAAGGCGGTGCTGAAGGACGCCGGCAATGTGGCCGATGATGACATGATTTTCGATATCGGCCCGAAGAGCGCCCAGGAACTGGCCGATATCATCATGCAGGCCGGTACCGTGGTGTGGAACGGCCCGGTGGGTGTGTTCGAGTTCGACCAGTTCGGTGCCGGCACCAAAAAGATCGCCGAGGCGATTGCCAATACCAGGGCTTTCACGCTGGCCGGCGGCGGCGATACCATCGCCGCCATTCAGAAGTACAATATCTACGACAAGGTTTCCTACATCTCCACCGCGGGCGGGGCGTTTCTGGAGTTTCTCGAAGGCAAGAAACTGCCGGCGGTGGACATCCTTGAACAGCGCGCCAAGAAGTAAATGCTTCCTAAACCACAGGTAGCTGTGTTTATCTGCGGTTTCAAATTTCTGAGGTGTCACTTTGCAGCGTAGAACCAAAATCGTCGCCACCTTCGGCCCCGCCACGGACGATCCCAAGGTCCTCGACAAGCTGATCGAGGCCGGTCTGGACGTGGCGCGCCTCAACTTTTCGCATGACCGGCACGAAGTCCACATGCAGCGCGCCGAAGCCGTGCGCGAGCGCGCCAAGGCGCACGGCCGTGAGGTCGGTGTGGTGGTGGATCTGCAGGGTCCGAAAATCCGCACCGGCAAGTTCAAGAAGGGACCGGCCACGCTGCAGGAAGGCGACATGTTCGTCCTGGACGTGGATCACCCGCTGGACGCTGGCACGCCGGAACGCGTGGGCGTCACGTACAAGCCGCTGCCGCAGGACGTGAATCGCGGCGACACGCTGCTGCTCGACGATGGTCGTATCGTGCTGTGGGTGGACCAGGTGGATGGCAGCGCCGTCACCTGCCGCGTGGTCGTCGGCGGAGTGCTCTCGAACAACAAGGGCATCAATCGTCAGGGTGGCGGGCTCACGGCCAAGGCGCTGACCGACAAGGATCGCGAGGATATCCGCACCGCGGCCAAGATTCAGGCTGATTACGTTGCCATTTCCTTCCCGCGCAGCGCCGACGACGTGAATGAGGCGCGCAAGCTGTTGCGCGCCGCGGGAGGCCACGGCGGCATTATCGCCAAAATCGAACGCGCCGAGGCGGTGCAGAATATCGAGGCGATCATTGACGCGGCGGATGCGATCATGATCGCGCGCGGCGACCTCGGGGTCGAGATCGGTGATGCGGCCGTGCCGCCAATCCAGAAGCGGCTGATCAAGCTGGCGCGCGAGCGCAACAAAATTTCCATCACCGCCACGCAAATGATGGAGTCGATGATCGAAAACGCCATCCCCACGCGTGCTGAAGTCTCCGACGTGGCCAATGCCGTGATCGACGGCACCGACGCCGTCATGTTGTCGGCCGAGACCGCCGTCGGCAAACATCCGGTGGCGGCGGTGATGGCCATGGATCGGGTGTGTCGCGTGGCGGAACAGGAGCCCGATGTCACGATGTCCGCGCATCGCATGCGCGCCATGTTCAAGCGCGTCGACGAAGCCATTGCCATGTGTACCATGTATACCGCGAACCACCTTGACGTGAAGGCCATCGCTGCCCTTACAGAATCCGGGTCTACTGTTCTGTGGATGTCACGCATCAGTTCCGCGGTACCCATCTACGCCTTGACGAGCAAAGTCGAGACGCGTAGAAAGGTGAGCCTTTACCGCGGCGTATACCCCATCGCGTTCACCGTCACGACGTCGGATCATGCGACGGTTAACAAGGAAGCGATCGATGAGTTGCGCCGCCTGGGTACCGTACGCGATGGCGATCTGGTCCTCATCACCAAGGGAGATTTGACCGGTGTTATGGGTGGCACCAATGCCATGAAGATTGCGATAGTGGGCAATCTTCCGGAATTTTCATAACCCATAAGACTTTTAATTTAATTAATAACGTATTGAGAGGAGTTTGTCATGGCACTCGTAACCCTGCGTCAACTGCTGGATCACGCCGCGGAACACACCTATGGCGTCCCGGCCTTCAACGTCAACAACATGGAACAGATGCGCGCCATCATGGAAGCGGCGCACGAGACCGACAGCCCGGTGATCGTGCAGGCCTCGGCCGGCGCACGCAAGTACGCGGGCGCGCCGTTCCTGCGCCACCTGATTCTGGCGGCGATTGAAGAGTGGCCGCATATCCCGGTGTGCATGCACCAGGACCACGGTTCGAGCCCGGCGGTATGCCAGCGCTCCATCCAGCTCGGCTTCTCCTCCGTCATGATGGACGGCTCGCTGAAAGAAGACATGAAGACCCCGGCCAGCTATGAGTACAACGTTGACGTCACCAAGCGTGTCGTCGACATGGCGCACGCTTGCGGCGTCTCCGTGGAAGGCGAGCTCGGTTGTCTCGGTTCTCTTGAGACCGGCATGGCCGGTGAAGAGGACGGTTCCGGCGCCGAGGGCAAGCTCGATCATTCGCAGCTCCTGACCGACCCGGACGAGGCGGCGGATTTTGTGAAGAAGACCAAGGTCGACGCCCTCGCCATCGCCATCGGCACCAGCCACGGCGCCTACAAGTTCACCCGTCCACCCACCGGCGACATTCTCGCCATCGAGCGCATCAAGGCCATTCACAAACGCATCCCGAACACGCATCTGGTGATGCACGGTTCGAGCTCGGTGCCGCAGGAATGGCTGAAGATCATCAACACCTACGGCGGTGACATGGGCGAGACCTATGGCGTGCCCGTGGAAGAAATCGTGCAGGGCATCAAGCACGGTGTGCGCAAGGTCAATATCGACACCGATCTGCGCATGTCCTCGACCGGCGCCGTGCGCAAATTTCTTGCCGAAAACAAAAAGGAATTCGACCCGCGCAAGTGGCTCGCTGCCTCGACCAAGGGCATGAAGGAAATCTGCAAGGCGCGCTATGAAATATTCGGTTGCGCCGGCCAGGCGTCCAAGATCAAGCCGCTTTCGCTTGAGGCCATGACCACCCGCTACACCAAGGGCGAACTCGATCCCAAAGTGAACTGAGTGCGCGCGTAGCGCGCCTCGGCTCGTCTCCCTCTCCCCTTGCGGGAGAGGGAATGAGGGTGAGGGGTGGATGGTGCTGCTGAAGTAACAATAAAAAGGGGCGGGCAACCGCCCCTTTTTTGCGTTTGCGAAGCACGGCGTCTCGGCCTATGGTTAAATAATGATGATGCATCGCACCAAATATCCCTGCCCGTGCTGCGGGCATCAGGTGTATCTGCACCAGCCTGGCAATCACGAGAAATGCCCTATTTGCCTGTGGGAAGACGATCTCGCGCAGCTGCGGTTTCCGCGCATGCCGGGCAGCGCCAATCACGTTTCACTCGAACAGGGTCAGCAGAACTTCGCGGAACTGGGTGTCGCCGAACGACGTTACCGCGGCGAAGGACGCACGCCCTTCGAGGAAGAACCGCGCGATTCCAGCTGGCGCCCGCTCGACCCGTCGCATGACAATATCGAAGAGCCGACACGCGGCGTGGATTACGCGAATTCCTACCCCCTGGCCGATACCACCGTCCTTTACTATTGGCGCAAAACCTACTGGCGCAAGCTCGCGAGCTGAAGGTCAGCGCCGTTTCCGCTGACCCGGAGAAGTGGGTGACGGTGTCACCACCCCGATTAATGCGCGTGCCTCCTTGAGCATGAAATCTTTGAATGCCTCGGCCACGCCCGAGAGGCGTTTACCCTTGCGGTGCACCATGTACCAGTGGCGCATGATGGGAAACTCGGCGACGTCCAGCTCCACCAACCGCTTCAGCTCCAGTTCCTGTTCAATCGTGGCGCGTGATAGCAGCCCCAAGCCCAGCCCTGCCTGCACGCTTTGTTTGATGGCCTCGTTGCTGCCGACTTCCATGCCTGTTTTAAGCTGAATTTCACGCTCGGTGAAGAAGCGCTCCATGGCGATGCGCGTGCCGGAGCCCGGTTCGCGCACGAGAAAGACCTCGTCCTGCAGGCGCTTCAGCGGTATTTTTTTCTGCTTCGCCAATGCATGTTCCGGGGGCGCGACAATGACCAGCGGGTTTTCCATGAAGTCCGCAGCTTTGACATCGGCCTCGGCCGGTGGCTGGCCCATGATGACGAGGTCCACGGTATTTTCCGAAAGCTGTTGCAGCAGGATTTCGCGGTTGGTGACATCCAGGCTGACCGTTATCTCCGGGAAACGACGCGAGAAAGTCCCGAGCAGGGTGGGGATGAAGTAGTTGGCCGTGGTGGCCACGGAAATGCGCAGCTTTCCACCGGCCAGTCCCTTCATCCGGTTCAGAACCGCTTCAAGTTCGTCCAGTTGTTGGGAAATATTGCGCGCATAGCCGAGTACCTCCTGGCCCGCCTCCGTAAGATGGACGCTCTTCCCCAGTTGCTCGAAGAGGGCCAGCCCCAGATGTGTCTCGAGCAGTTTCACCTGCATGGACACGGCCGGCTGGGTGAGAAAAAGCTCTTCGGCTGCGCGGGTAAAGTTCAGATGCCGTGCGACGGATTCAAAGACCTTGAGTTGGCGCAGCGTCAGGTGCAAAGTATGCCCCCAGGGTTAGTATAAGCAAAAGCTTATCATAACAATTAATAAATGTGAGTGTTATTTATGATTGGGGCGCTATAGGGTTAGCACCCTGTACAAACCGTACTTTCACTGAATCGCAGGAGGGGTGTTATGGGTAAAACAGAGACAGGTGGCGAACTTAAAGGCGCCGAGCGTTATAAATCCGGCGTCATTCCCTACAAGAAAATGGGCTATTGGGAGCCCGACTACAAGATCAAGGATACCGACGTGCTCGCGATGTTCCGCATGACCCCGCAAGAGGGTGTGGACGCCGACGAATGCGCCGCTGCCGTGGCCGGCGAATCCTCCACCGCCACATGGACAGTGGTTTGGACGGACCGTTTGACCGCCTGCGAAATGTATCGCGCCAAGGCCTACCGCGTGGACCCGGTTCCCAATACGGGCCCCGGCACCAAGACGGAACAGCAGTACTTCGCCTATATCGCCTATGACATCGATTTGTTCGAAGGCAATTCGATCGCCAACCTGACCGCCTCCATTATCGGCAACGTGTTCGGCATGAAGGCCGTGAAGGCCTTGCGCCTGGAAGACATGCGCATCCCGGTTGCTTACCTGAAGACTTTCCAGGGTCCCGCGACCGGCGTCGTCGTCGAACGCGAGCGCATGGACAAGTTTGGCCGTCCGTTGCTGGGTGCCACCACCAAGCCGAAGCTGGGCCTGTCCGGCCGCAACTATGGCCGCGTGGTGTACGAAGCCTTGAAGGGTGGTTTGGACTTCATGAAGGACGACGAGAACATCAACTCGCAGTCGTTCATGCACTGGCGTGACCGCTTCCTGTATTGCATGGACGCCGTGAACAAGGCTTCCGCTGCAACGGGCGAAGTGAAAGGCCACTACATGAACGTGACCGCCGGCACCGTGGAAGAAATGATTGAACGCGCCGAGTTCGCCAAGAACCTGGGTTCGATCATCATCATGATCGACCTCGTGATCGGCTACAGCGCCATTCAGACCATGGCGATCTGGGCACGCAAGAACGACATGATCCTGCACCTGCACCGTGCCGGTAACTCGACCTACTCACGCCAGAAGAATCACGGCATGGCCTTCCGCGTTATTTGCAAGTGGATGCGCATGGCCGGTGTGGATCACATCCACGCAGGCACCGTCGTCGGCAAGCTGGAAGGCGACCCGATGATGATTCGTGGCTACTACGATACCTTGCTCGATACCCACACCCCGATGCAGCTCGAAAAAGGCATCTTCTTCGAACAGGACTGGGCGTCGCTGAACAAGTGCATGCCGGTGGCTTCCGGCGGTATTCATGCGGGCCAGATGCACCAGTTGCTGCACTACCTGGGTGACGACGTGGTTCTGCAATTCGGCGGCGGCACCATTGGCCATCCGGATGGCATTCAGGCCGGTGCCATTGCCAACCGTACCGCGCTGGAAGTCATGATCCAGGCGCGTAACGAAGGCCGCGACATCTGGAGCGAAGGCCCGAAGATACTGCAAGACGCCGCCAAGTGGTGTGGCCCACTCAAAGCCGGTCTGGATACGTGGAAGGACGTTACCTTCAATTACGCCTCCACCGACAGCCCGGACTTCGTGGCAACGCCCACGGCCAGCGTTTAATTAATTTCAGGAGAAGCCATTATGATGACCAATCAAGGTAATCGCATCACACAAGGGCAGTTTTCGTTTCTGCCCGACCTGACGGATGCGCAGATCACCGCCCAAATCAAGTACGCCCTGAGCAAGGGCTGGGCGCTGGGCGTGGAGTACACCGACGATCCGCACCCGCGCAACACCTATTGGGAAATGTTCGGCAGACCGATGTTCGACCTGAAAGATCCCGCCGGGATTTTAATGGAGATCAACAACTGCCGTAAGACATTCCCGAATCACTACATCCGCGTCACCGCGTTCAGTGCCGTGCGTGGAATAGAGAGCGTGACCATGTCGTACATCGTGAATCGTCCCAAAAAAGAGCCGGGCTTCGGTCTGGTGCGCCAGGAAACGAGTGGCCGTACCATGCGTTACACCATTCATTCTTACGCCACCGACAAGCCAGAGAATGAGCGCTATTAATCGGCTGTTCCTGTAGTAGTTATCTGCTGTACACCCGGGGCGAGCGCCCCGGGTGTTTTACCTGCCAACTCCGGCATCTTTATCTAAGCGATGAGGCCACACCATGTCGCCGAACGATTCCAAAACCACGACGAACGATGTCCATGTCGATCTCGACGCCGAATTTCAGGCCTCGAATATCCAGGAACTGCTCGATCAGCTCGATGCCGAGCTAATCGGTTTAAAACCCGTCAAGACCCGCATCCGCGAGACCGCAGCGCTGCTGCTGGTCGATCGCGTGCGCCAGAAAATGGGCCTGACCGCCGGCGCGCCCAGCCTGCACATGTGTTTCACCGGCAATCCCGGCACCGGCAAGACCACGGTGGCCATGCGCATGGGTGAAATCCTCAAGCGCCTCGGTTATGTGCGCGAGGGCCATCTGGTTACCGTCACGCGCGACGATCTGGTTGGCCAATATATCGGCCACACTGCGCCCAAGACCAAGGAAGTCATCAAGAAGGCCATGGGCGGCGTGCTGTTCATCGACGAGGCCTATTATCTCTACAAGCCCGAGAACGAGCGTGACTACGGCGCGGAATCCATTGAGATCCTGCTGCAGGTCATGGAAAACAACCGCGACGATCTGGTTGTGATCCTGGCGGGCTACAAGGACCGCATGGACAAGTTTTTCCACAGCAACCCGGGCATGCGCTCGCGTGTCGCGCACCACATCGACTTCCCGGACTACAGCCCGGGCGAATTGCTTAGCATCGCCAAGCTCATGCTGGCGGATCAGAATTACCGTTTCAGCGCCGAGAGCGAAAAGGCGTTCGGTGAATACATCAAGCTGCGCATGAAGCTCGAACATTTCGCCAATGCGCGCTCGGTGCGCAATGCGTTGGACCGCGCGCGTCTGCGCCAGGCCAATCGCCTGTTCCTCGGGGCCAAGAAAAATCTCTCCAAGATCGACCTCATGACACTCGAAGCCGAAGACATACTCGCAAGTCGCGTATTCAAGGAAGGCGCGCTCGATCTCGATGGCGATGAGGGCGCAGATCGGTCGTAGGCGACTGCGATTAATCTCCCCATGAGCGCAAGAAGCATTTGCCCACTCGCCCTTACCCTCCCTCCCTCTCCCGGAGGGAGGGAGAGGCGAGCTGTTATCCGCTACGCGCGCACTTTTTCACTTTGAATCTCAACGAACTCCACGCCTTAATCAGCAAAGCCCTCGCGCAAGCGCCGGGCGTTGCCCCCTTGCATGGTCTCGCGGTTGAGGCGGTACGCATGGCCGACATGACCGGTTGGGCGACCGGGCCAATCGATCCGCAGGGGAAAGTCGCCGCTGCCTTCGAATTACTTAAACTGCAAGTCCGACAGCGTTTCGATGAATCGCAGAGCCGCGAGCTGGCGGAGTTGCACGACGCGATCGGAGACCTGCTCGTCGCCATCGCCACTCACGACGACGATCTCAATCCGGATGGGATCGGTGCATCCGAAGACGACTGACAGTCAGCAGCGGCGATTGCGACCCGGATGTCGGGAAATGCTGTGCGCGGGTTGATGCGATATTGGATTTACCACATCCGGTGCGGAGGACGGGAAACATGCCACTGATACATGCTGCTGACCTGCTCGATCACGCTCGTAACATGGGCTACCGCGTACCCGCCTTTGAACTGACGAACCTGGATCACATTGTTCCCATCGTCGAGGCGGCGGAGCACACCGCCACGCCGGTGATACTGATATTTTCAGCCGAGTCCGGGCGCTCGTTCACCCCGGCGCTGGCCGCCGCAGTTGCCGCCGCGCGCGAAACGGCGATACCGGTGGTGATAGAGGCGCGTACGTCGTCAGATAGCGATGTCGTTGCCGGCGCCATCCGCGGCGGCGCCAACAGCATCTTGCTCAGCCAGGCGGCCGACACGCCACCAGAACAGGTCGAGACGGCGATACAGCTTGCGAGTGCCAGCGGAGTGCCGCTATTTGTTTCGTGCGACACCTCCACGTCGACCCACTACCGGGATTACCGCCGGTTACCAGCCTCTCACAAAACTGCCTATGCCGAGGCTGAACGTGGCCTTGTCGAGTCCAGTGGGAACGGACGTGCCGCGCAAGCGCTTGCTGCTTGTCGGCCCTGGCTCGAGGTCGAGCACCTCATCGTCTACAACGTCAAGGATGGCTGTGACGTACGCTTCGTCGAGAAAATGATGGCCCACGGCCGCACAGTGCTCAGCGCCATTCCCGGCGTGCGGCGCGTGTTCACCGGCCGCGCCTTGCGTCGCGACGACCGTTATCAATATTGCTGGCTGGTGCGCTTCGCGAATCCAGCCGTGGTAGCTAGCTACCGTGACCATCCGGATCACGTCGCCTTTGCCAATACGCAGTTCCGACCCGTCGCCGCCGACCGGATCAGTATTGATTTCGAATCCGCGGAATAGGGTGCACCATCTCCTCGGCGACCGGTGCGCAGGAACTTGTCGTTAGACAGGATGTCGCAGTGGCCAGACTGCCGGGGTGATGCAAAGCCGGGCCTGATTCCCTTCCCGGGTTTCCTCCATTCGTGGATAATTGTGTTTCTACTGATCGCTATTTGGCGTCGCTGACCGCTGTTTTGGAGTCAACAGGATGACGCAAGGAAGCCTGCACGAATCGCCTTCGAGGTTGGCTGAGAAGGGGCTGCTGTTGTTCGTCGCGTTGCTGATGCTGGTCGCGCTCGGAATTTTCACCGCGACCCGGATCGTACTGGCGCTCTATACGGGCATGGACAGCGTCCCGCTGTCTGGCTGGCCGCGTTTCCTCTTCTTCGGGCTGTGGTTCGATGTCGCCACCCTGTGTTATCTGCTGGTGCCGTTTCTGTTGTACGAAGCCGCGTTCGGAAACCGCTGGCGACCGTCAGGCTGGCAGCGCTGGGTGCGCTACGGGGTGTTCTGGTTCGTGACGGCGGCGCTGTTGTTCAACGCCCTGGCCGAACTGCTGTTCTGGATCGAGTTTGAAACGCGCTTCAATTTCATTGCCGTGGATTATCTCGTGTACACGCGCGAGGTCATCGGCAATATCCGCGAGTCTTATCCAGTATCGCTGTTGCTGCTGGCTGTGGCGGGGCTGGCCGCCCTGTTGACCTGGGCGCTGCGCGGCCCGCTGGCGCGTGCGTTCGGCGTGCGCCTCGCACGCGGTGCACGCCGCCGCCTGCTGTTGGCCGCCGTACTTCTGCCGTTTGCCAGCGGCCTGCTCGCCAACGTCGACCAGATGTATGGCCACGGCAACAATTACGTTGAGGAGCTTTCCGGGAACGGCCTGTTTACTTTCATGGCCGCGTTTCGGCGCAATGTACTCGATTACGAGCGCTGGTATGTCACGATGCCGCAGGATAAAGCGGACCGTATCCTGCATGACCTCGGTGTCGAGCGCGTACCGCTTTCGGTCCTGCTCAAAAAACGCCACACGGTTCCCGAGGCACTGGAACCTACCCCCGATTTTCTCCTTCGCCGGCCGCGCCATATCGTGTTGATCACGGTCGAGAGCCTGTCCGCGGAATATCTCGGCAGTTACGGCTCGAAACAGGGCCTGACGCCACGCCTTGACGACCTGGCGCGCCAAGGCGTGCAGTTCGACCGCGTGCTGGCCACGGGTACCCGCACGGTGCGCGGGCTGGAGGCGCTGTCGCTGGGCACGCCGCCGGTGCCGGGGCAGGCCATCGTGCGCCGGCCCCACAACGAGCATCTCACCACGATCGGCGAAATGCTCGAGCATCTGGGTTTCACGACTTCTTTCGTGTATGGCGGTTACGGCTACTTCGATAACATGAATGCTTATTTCGCCGGCAATGACTACATCACCCACGACCGCACGGACTTCCCCAAGGAGTCGGTAATTTTCGAGAACGTCTGGGGTGTGGCCGACGAAGTCCTGTTCAACAATGCTTTGCCCCTGCTCGACAAGACCGGAAGTAACGGCAAGCGTTTTTTCATGCACATAATGACGACCTCCAATCACCGCCCCTATACCTACCCGGACGGGCGTATCGATATTCCCTCGCCCGGCGGGCGCGAGGGCGGAGTCAAGTACACGGACTACGCCATCGGCCAGTTCATCGCGCAGGCGCGCCGGCATCCCTGGTTTGACGACACGCTGTTCGTGATCATCGCCGATCACTGCGCCTCGGTCTCCGGCAAGACTGAGCTGCCGGTGGCGAAATACCATATCCCGCTCATTCTCTACGGTCCCAAGATCGTCAAACCGAGCCGCTTTTCACGAATGGTTTCGCAGATCGACGTGCCGCCCACTCTTTTTGCCATGCTCGGAGTGGAAGGCGACGATCATTATTTCGGCAACCCGGTTCACGAGCAGACGTTGACGGGAGAACGCGCGTTCATCAGCAATTATCAATCGCTCGGTTATTACAAGCACGACATCCTCACCGTGCTCAAACCCAAGCGCAAAATAGAAAGTTACCGAATCGATCCGAAGACCTTCGAAGCCACGCCCGCGCCGATCAGCGAGACGTTGCGCGACGAGGCCATCGCCTACTACCAGACGGCCTCCCTGGCTTTCAAGCGCGACAAACTCAAGGCGCCGGGCTACTGACGTGCAGCCAGCCGGCACGCGTCTGTCCAACCCTGTTCCCAATAACCTTCGTGAACTGTGGTGGTTGGCGGGTGCGTTGGCGCTGATTTTTTTGCTTGCCCGCTACACCCCGCTAGACCATGCCCTGACCGGTCTTTTCTATGATCCCGCCACGCGTGGTTTTCCCCTGCGCGACGCGGCCTTCTGGGCGGTGATCATGCATACCGGGCTCAAGTACCTGAGCGTGGCGGCATGGTTCGCGTTGCTGGCGTACTGGATCACTCTCCGGGGTCACCGATCCCGGCAGCCATTGCGCCGGGCCATCGGGTTCACGCTGCTGGTGGCGCTGCTGGCCTCACTTTCCGTTTCATCCCTGCGCGCGCTTTCCGCGCACAGCTGCCCGTGGGAATTAAGCCTGTTTGGCGGAACCGCCGATTATTTCCGCTTCTTCGATGCCGTGCCTCTGAATCCCGGCTCAGGTCGTTGCGCCCCGAGCGGGCATGCCGCGTCCGGATTCGTCTGGCTCACTGCCTGGATCGCCCTGCGCGGCGTCGATCGCACGAAGGCGCGTTTCGCGCTGGTGTTCGCTCTGGCACTTGGTTTTCTGACCGGCCTGACCCAGCTCGCGCGCGGCGCGCACTTTCTTTCGCACGTACTGCTCACGGCGTGGGTGTGTTTCGCTGCTGCCTGGGTGTGTGACTGGGCATACAGGATGTGGGGCAAGAAACGCAATAATTAAAGAAAAATCACGCCTCCCCTTTTAATTGGTTATAATTTTGCCGCCTCGTCTGACCAGACGACCACTCGAGATTTCCGACCCTAGCAATGCCATTCGAATCCGGCCATGTCGATTTACTCCTTCAGTACGTCCTGCTGCTCGCCGGGGCGAAAGACAAGCAAGCCGACCGTCAGCTCGGCCCGATTCACCTGATCAAGTATGTTTATCTGGCCGACCTGGTCTATGCTCGGCGCAATCAGGGAAAAATCTTTACCAACGCCCCTTGGCAGTTCGACAAGTTCGGCCCCTGGTCCCAAGAGGTGCACGAACGTATCGAGCCGGCGCTCACCGAAATTGGCGCAGTCAAAAAAACACTCCCCGGCAAAACCGGGGACAAGGACGATTCGATGCGTTGGTCCTTGAGAGAAGACCGATTATTACAGGAAAGGGAATGGAAACTTCCAACCGATATCACTCTGTACATGAAGCGTTTTGTCGACCGGTTTGGACAGGATATACCCGGCCTGCTGGATCACGTCTATAGCACCAAGCCGATGCTGTCGGCCGCACCGAATGAGCCTCTGGACTTTTCCCTGGCGGTAGAAGAGGCGCCAAGCGCAGAGCCTGAAGCGCGACCTTTGATGATGGACAACCTCTCCGAGAAGAGAAAGAAAAAATTAAAAGAAAGGATGCAGGCGCTGCAAGAGAAACAAAAAAGCCGCAAACCAAAAGCGCTCAGGCTGGTACCCCTGGTAAAAAATCCCCGGGTCGACAAGGCTTACGAAGAGGGTATCGCCTGGCTTGACGTTCTTGCTGGACAGCCATTAACACCTGGCGAAAAAACAGCCGAATTTTCGGACGAAGTATGGCAATCATCTACCAGAAAGGGCGGCAATGTTTCCTGACGACTGCATTCAATCGATTATTGGATCCGCCAATTGGTGGACCAAGAACAATGAGAAAAAACTCTGTCGGGGTGCGTTGATCATTGCCTTCGCGCCCCACGTGGACCAGGTTCCTTATGCGCTGGAGCCAGTAGGACGAACGGACGCCAGTCGGCATGACAGCGCCATCCTTCGAGTGGTCCCCCTCAGCGTCAATCAGCCGCCCGGGAAAACCGATCTGCCCGTCGCTGCCATGCCGCATTCAGACGGGGAGGTTTGGGCAGCCTATCGGGCCAAGAAGCGACCCTGTCTGGTCATTGGTTCCACTAATCCAGCGGTAGACCAGGCGCTGACCGGGGGAATGCCGAAGAATTCCACCTCACCCACGGTATTGGTGGCGCCTTATTATGGCGTGGACAAAGATAGTCGGCGCGCGGGTTATCAGCCCGATTTCGTCGAACGCGTCCGGCATTGCGAATATCCTCAATTCGTTTGGGATCGCCTGCCGATTGGTGGCGGTCCCGACGAGTCGATTCTCCGGCTGGATCACCTGCAGCCGATCGGCGCGCTCAACAATTCGTACAAACTATCCGAGTTCAAACTCAGCGATGATGCGCTCAAGATCATCGATGAATTGGTTCATTGGCTGATTTGGGGAAAAGTTGATGCGGACGGTTTAATTGCGTTGTATCGACAAGAAATCGAAGCCACATTCGCTTCAAAGGCGGATGTCGGCGCAAACGTGCCGAGCCTGCCGGTATGATCCGCGCACGAATCGCCGGCTGAACCCTTTCTAACTAACGGACTCCTTAACATGATGAGTATCGGCACACCGCTGATGTGGATGCTGTTCGCGGCCTTCGTGGTCGTGGCGCTGCTGGTCGATTTCCTCGCCATGAACAAGCAGGGCGCGCACAAGGTCTCGATGGGCGAGGCCGCGGTATGGTCGCTGATCTGGGTCGCGGTGTCGTTCGTGTTCGTCGGCCTGCTGTGGTGGTACCTCGGCGGCCTGGGCGGCGACGAAGCAGCGCGTGGCATGGCCAACGTCAAGGCGCTTGAGTTCGTCACCGGCTACCTCGTCGAGAAGGCGCTGGCGGTGGACAACATCTTCGTGTTCCTGCTGGTGTTCACCTATTTCGCGGTGCCGGGGGAATTCCAGAAGCGCGTGCTGATGGTCGGCATCCTCGGTGCGCTGGTATTGCGCGCGCTCATGATCTTCGGCGGCGCCTGGCTGATCGCACGCTTTGACTGGGTGCTGTACCTGTTCGGCGCGTTCCTGGTGTTCACCGGCATCAAGATGTGGTGGGCCGCCGGGCAAGAGCCGGATCTGGAATCGAACCCGGCGCTGAAGTGGATCCGCCGTCACATGCGCATATCGCCGGACCTGGACGGCGAGAAGTTCTTCACACGCCTCGACGGCGCCAGAGTGGCCACGCCGCTGTTCGTGGTGATCCTGCTGATCGGGATTGTCGATGTCGTGTTCGCCGTGGATTCCATCCCGGCGATTTTCGCGATCACCACCGACCCGTTCATCGTCCTGACATCGAATGTCTTCGCCATCCTCGGCCTGCGCGCGATGTACTTCCTGCTCGCCGGCATGCACGAGAAATTTCATCTGCTCAGCTACGGCCTGGCGATTGTGCTGATCCTGATCGGCGGCAAGATGCTGCTGGTCGACATTTATCATGTCCCGGTGGCCTGGTCACTGGTGGCCACGGTCGTCGTGCTGGCCGCGACCATGGTGCTGTCGCTCTACATCCCGGTCAAGGGTTACACGGGCAGTGCTTACCCCTTCAAGGCCAAGCACGACAAGGGCGGGGACAAGGCGAAGAAATAGGACTTATCCCAAAAATTGGTTCCCTCCCCCTTGACGGGGGGTGCGCCGCGGATCGGCGCGCCCTGGGTGGGAAACAGGGTGGGGGTGAGAAATTCCACCGGAAAATTCGGTGTCGTGCCAAACCTCATTTCCCCCTCCCCCTAACCCCCTCCCGCGAGGGGAGGGGGAAATAATTTTGAGGCAGCCTCTTGATCGGAGTCAGCTCAGTAATGAAAAAATTATTCATGGTTCTCACCTTGCTCCTCACCGCCTGCGTCGGCATCCCCAAAGGCGTCCAGCCCGTCGGGAATTTCAAACTCGACCGCTACCTCGGCAAGTGGTACGAAATCGCGCGGCGGGATCATCGTTTCGAACGCGGCCTCAGCCGGATAACGGCCGAGTACAGCCTGCGCGACGATGGCGGCGTGCGGGTGCTGAACCGCGGCTATTCCGCGGAAGACAAGGAATGGAAAGAAGCCGAGGGCAAGGCCTATTTCGTGGAAGGTGCCGACAAGGGTTATCTGAAGGTTTCCTTCTTCTGGTTGTTTTACGGGTCCTATGTCGTGTTCGAGCTCGACCACGAGCATTATCAATACGCGCTGGTGTCCGGCCCCGACAAATCCTATTTATGGATTCTGTCCCGCACCCCGGAAATGAAACCGGACGTCAAAGACAAACTTATTGCCAAGGCGAATGCCTTGGGTTTTGATACCAGCAAGCTGATATTCGTGGATCATTAATACTTCTCCGCTAATAGTGTCCGTTAAAGTTTGGGAAGTCTGAAAGCAAAAACAATGGCAGCCGTGCAGCGAACGAGAAACAGAATATGCGCAAAGTAGCGTTTCTGGTGGTGTTGGTTGGAATACTGGGTGTCATTCTCCAGTACAACTACGCGACTCCCGGTGAAAGCATCGTCGACAGGCTGAGAGCGAAAGCGGTCGTTCTGGATTTCGATCAGCTGAACCAGGAAGCGACCCCGGCGCAGATCCAGGATTCATGGCACCATCTGCATTATACCTGCACTCCCGAGTATGGCCCGCTCGGTAATCATGTCTGTTGGGCGCCGATTTCCGATTTCAATACGGTTGAAGCGCGTATCATCGCGTTTTTCTTCCGTGACGGGCATTTATCCGTCGTGCGAGTGTCCTTTGCGCCCGAAAATCATCCAGAGATTTTTTCCTTGCTGGAGAAGCGCTTTGGTGATCACCGGGTGTTCGGAGCGAATCGGGATTCGTACGGGAACAACATCGTCGGCTGGATACGCCCAGCGGGTGTCGTGGCCGTGAACGATCAGGTGGGGCCGAAACAGGAGGCTCTCATGCTTTGGTTATCCCGCGACCAGGTGCTCAAGAAGGGGCTTGGCATCTAGGGACCGGAAGATGAGGCGGTAACACGAGCAGACCAATAGGGTCAGGCTCGATTGAGCGATTGTTGTCTCAGACCCTAACTTTCCGATTTCACAGCCAGAACCGTCACTTCCCCCGTTCGCAGATTGACCCGGAAGGATTTCCGCACGAACAGGAATCGACTGGTTTCCGCGCGGTATACATCGGCATCCGCGGTGGGATGCAACACGATCCAGTCGCTCGGGGACTTGGCGCTGACGTAACCGCTGCGCGCGTCGTCGAATACGGGGAGGCGGATGCGGCGTTCCTGGCCGCCGCGCGTGACGATCAGGTATTCGCGATGCAAAAACTGGGTCAGAGAGGGATTGTTTCTAATATTTAGAGTTAATTGCTCTCTGAGCCGGTTTTCGCGTTCGATTTTCCACCGATTTTCCAATGTTCGACAGCGCACGGACTCCCCCAGCGAATCCCCCTACTCTTGCACAATCATATCAAGCGCTGATATCTCGCCACACCAGATCCTCCATGACAGTCCATGGCCCCTCACTCCCCAATCACATGAAAGGCATCATCATGAAAAATTCAGTACTCTTAATTGCGCTCGTCACCGCGCTCGGCCTGACCGCCTGCGAAAAACGCACCGTGGTCAACACGACTCCGGCAGTCGTTACCGTACCAGGCCCTGCAGGTCCGCAAGGTGCCACCGGTTCGAAAGGTGTGACGGGCAGTCAAGGCTACACCGGTAACACCGGCGATACCGGCAAAACCGGCGGTGACACCATCGTGGTAGTACCGCCACCCGCGGCGGAGAAATAATTGGGGACACGCTAACAAGAGAGTTAGGGCCCACCAATCGGGGTCAGGTCACAGATTCTGCATATATACGCGAAATCTGTGACCTGACCCCATTTTTTCACAAGATGGAAATGCCCAGCGCCATAAGAAGCCAGTTAAAATAAGCTCCTTTTCAGAACACTTTTATCTTCAAGCGGTGCCATAAAGAAACAAATTCGAAACTTTTTCTCTGGTTGCTACGACAAAGACATGTCCGATGAAACCGCTCAATTCGATCCTGTCCCTAATCATCGTTATCGCCCTGGTTATTTTATGTCAGCAAATTATTTCAAATTCAATCGCCAATCAAAAAAACAAAAAAGATTATGCTGAACTCAACAATGTCAAATACGGTTTTCTCAGTGTTGATGAATGGAAAACAAGAATTATTCCGATTGTGGAAGATGAAATCATTAAGCTGCATCTGTCTAAGGAAAATGAGCGGGTACTCAAAAAACATATCGAATCTCTGCTGAATACGCTCTTTGACAAGATCGACAAAAAAATCAGAGAAGGGAACGCCGACACCTTAAAGGGCAGGACCGCACAATCCTTTATAGACACTTTTATCAAGCCGGATGATATTAAAAAAGGCATTCCTGAATATGCGGATGCCGTCATTCTTGAGATAAAAAAACCGGAAACCAAACGTCAGATAAAGGGTGTACTGAACGAACAGCTTCAACAGTATGCTGACAAAACCTTCGATACACGGGATACTTCTGTACTGAACGACATCCTTTGGAGAACCAATTCTCAAAATATCGAAAGTGCGCGGATCAAGATCGATAGCGACATTTCAACTTTGAAGGACCGGATCGATAAGGAAACACTCCTGTTAATCACTCTGGGGGTGATGCTTTTCGCGATGTTTGGATTTAGCAAGCAACCCCTGTGCCCGTCTCAATACATGCTCCTCATGTTGTCGCTCATTGTTTTGCTGATCGCGGGCGTAGCCACGCCCATGATCGACATGGAAGCGACAATCCCGCAGTTGAGTTTGGAATTGATGGGGCAATCTATCCGTTTTGAGAACCAGGTATTATATTTCCAGAGCAAGAGCATTCTGGATGTATTTTGGATAATGATCACGCATAAGGCTATGCAGATGAAATTGGTGGGCGCCTTGCTGGTGACCTTCAGTATTATATTCCCCGTGTTAAAACTACTCTCCACATTGGGACATTATTATAATTATCGCCATGCAAGAAAAAACCCGGTGATTAAGTTTTTTGTCTTTAACTCCGGAAAATGGTCCATGGCAGATGTCATGGTGATTGCCATATTTATGGCTTATGTCGGGTTTAATGAGATTATTACCCACGAGTTCGGTAAATTAAAATCAGCGGGCCAGGAGCAAGAGCTGATGCTCATAACGACGAACGCCACATCCCTCCAGCCGGGGTTTTACCTGTTTCTCACTTACACCTTGTTAGCGTTATTTTTGTCAGGATTTCTGGCCAGAAAACCTCAGGCGTAAAGCGTTCGACTGCTGTTAAGTAGCATCAATAGGGTCAGACTCGATTGAGCGATTGTTGTCTCAGGTCCTAACTTTCCGATTTCGAAGCCAGAACCGCCACTTCCCCCGTTCGCAGATTTACCCGGAAGGATTTCCGGACGAACAGGAACCGGCCGGTTTCCGCGCGGAATACATCGGCGTCCTCGGTGGGATGCAGCACGATCCAGTCGCCCGGGGACTTGGCGCTGACGTAACCGCTGCGCGCGTCGTCGAATACCGGCAGGCGGATGCGGCGTTCCTGGCCGCCGCGCGTGACGACCAGATATTCGCGGTGGGTGACGGTGCCCGGATTATGCAGCTCCAGGCGGTAGGTCAGGTTCTGGCCATTGGCGTTGAGCGTCGCGGTGCCGCTGGTTTCAACTTCCGCCGAAGTGAAAGACGGGAACCATTCGCCGTAGGCTTTGTGATGGGTCTTCCCCACATACCAGCCTGAACCGAGAATAATCGCCACGAGTACCACGGCGAGCCATTCGTTGTCTTTCCAGTACGCGATAACAGCGACGATCACGGTGGCAATAGCGCTGAGAGCCAGGGTCGTCGCGATGACCGATTCCCCGAGCGCCAGTCCTTCGCGAAACCAGTCCGACAGGTAACCCATCGCCGCCGCGACGGCGGCGACATAGAGCAGGGTGATGACGACGACGAATTTCCGCATGCAAGCTTGGCGCTGCGATTTTTCGCCGTTGAGCTTATGCCGCCTTGCGGCGCTTCATGGCTTGATCGAGGTCATATGTTGCCTGCAAATTCATCCAGAGCTTCGCGGAGGTACCCAACGCCTTGGCCAGGTCCAACGCCGCTTCGGCCGTAATGCCGCGCTTGCCCTTGATGAGTTCGTTCAGACGCGCGCGGGTCCAGCCCAGTTTCTTGGCAAACGCCAACTGGGTGATGCCCGCGGGATTGAGAAACTCCTCCAGGAGGATTTCGCCGGGGTGAAACGGATTCTTGGGCTGTTTCATGATTAAGGACTCCTGCGCGCGCGATTAGTGATAATCGACAACTTGAACATCTTTGGCGTTGCCACCCTCCCACCGGAACAGAATGCGCCACTGGTCGTTGATCCGGATCGAGTAGTAACCAGCGAGTCGTCCTTTCTTTGGCTCCAACCGGTTTCCGGGCGGAGTTCGCAGGTCCATGAGTTCGGCGGCATCATGCAGGTACAACAGTTTGCGTCGTGCGACCCGTTTCAGCTCGGGAGAAAAGTGGCGCACCTCTTTCGAGGCTCTGTCAAAGAACAAATCTTCGGCAAGCCGATTGCCAAAACTCTCGATCATTGTTCTGATGTTATCATATATCGATAACTTTGCAAGTCGTGATTTCTTGTGAAGCTGCTTGCTGGAAGTTCAACGAAGTTCGAAGGTTACTCAGCTTTTTAACCGATAGCCGGTCCGGAAGATCAGCCACACCAGCCCGAGGCAGAGCAGGAAGAAAATCGACGTCGCTGCCAGGCTGATGCCCACACCCACGTCGGCGCTGCCGTAGAAACTCCAGCGGAAACCGCTGATGACGTAGACGATCGGGTTGAACAGGCTGAATGTGCGCCAAGCTCCCGGCAACATGTCGATCGAATAGAACACGCCGCCGAGGAAGGTCAGGGGCGTGAGGATCAGCATCGGCACGAACTGGAGCTGTTCGAAGCCCTTGGCCCAGATGCCGACGCAGAAGCCGAACAGGCTGAAGGTGACGGCGACCAGCAGCAGAAACCCGACCATCCAGAACGGGTGCATGATATGGATCGGCACGAACAGGTTCGCGGTCGCGAGGATGATCAGCCCGATCAGGATCGATTTGGTCGCCGCCGCGCCGACGTAGGCGAGCACGATCTCGAACGCCGATACCGGCGCGGACAGGATCTCGTAGATAGTGCCCGTGAACCGTGGCATGTGGATGCCGAAGGAGGCGTTGCTCACGCTCTCGGTGAACAGCGACAGCATGATCAACCCCGGCACGATGAAGGAGCCGTAGTGGATGCCGTCGACATCGCCCATGCGTGAGCCGATGGCGGCGCCGAATACGACGAAGTAAAGCGAGGTGGTGATCACCGGCGTCACCAAGCTCTGCCAGATGGTGCGCTTGAAGCGGGCCATTTCGAACTTGTAAATGGCGAGAATCGCGTGGTAATTGAATTTCAGGGTTTGGGTCGTGGTGTTCATTGGCGTTCGGATACCAGGCTGACGAAGATATCTTCGAGAGAGCTTTCACGCGTGTTGAGGTCCTTGAAGACGATGCCCAGTTCGCTCAGGCGCCGTAACAACGACGGGATGGTCGTATGTTCCTTGCTCGAATCGAAAGTGAATTCCAGATCGCTGCCGCCGTTGTTCAGCGTCAGGCCCCAATCGCTCAGGCCCGCCGGGATTTCTGCCAGTGGTTCCTGCAAGTGCAGCGTGAGCTGTTTCTTGCCGAGTTTTTTCATGAGCGCGATCTTGGTCTCGACCAGGATCAGCCTGCCCTTGCTGATCACGCCGATGCGATCGGCCATTTCCTCGGCCTCGGCGATGTAGTGCGTGGTGAGAATAACGGTGACGCCGCCGTCGCGCAGACGCCGCACCAGCGCCCACATGTCGCGGCGCAGCTCCACGTCCACGCCGGCGGTCGGCTCGTCGAGAAACAGCACCTCTGGCTCATGCGCCAGCGCCTTGGCGATCAGCACGCGCCGCTTCATGCCGCCCGAGAGCGTCATGATCTTGTCGTGGCGCTTGTTCCACAGCGACAGGTCGCGCAGCACCTGTTCGAGATGGGCCGGGTTCGGCGGCAGCCCGAACAGGCCGCGGCTGAAATTCATCGTCGCCCACGGGGTCTCGAACATGTCGGTATACAGTTCTTGCGGCACCAACCCGATCTTGGCGCGCGCCGCGCGGTAGTCGCTGAGAATATCGTGGCCGTCGACGCGCACACTGCCCGAGGTCGGTGTACTGATGCCGCAGACCACGCTGATGAGCGTGGTCTTGCCTGCGCCGTTCGGCCCGAGCAGCGCGAAGATCTCGCCCCGGCGGATGTCGAGGTCGACGTCCGCGAGCGCCACGAGCCCCGAGGCGTAGGTCTTGTTGAGCTTGGCGATGGAAATGACGGCGGTCATGGGCGTGCTGACTTTACCCGCCGCTTAAGGCCTGTACCAGCGCCACGGAATCGGTCGGTCGCAGCGACTGCCTGATATTGAAAGTCTGTTCACCGTTGACGAAGAAGCGCATGTGCGGGCGCATCTTGTTCTGCTCGTCGATTACGCGGAATCGCAGTCCGGGATATTGACGGTCGAGATCGGCGAGCAGCTCCATGAGTGTGGCGCCGCTGGCTTCGACCTCAGGCACTTTGGTGTAGGACAGCAGCGGCGTGGGAATCAGCACTTTCATCGGTTCAGCCGATTTCTGCGGCCTCCACCGCGTAAATCTCGGGAAGGTGCTGCGCGATGCATTCCCAGCGCTTGCCTTCGTCGCGGCTCATCCACAACTCCCCGCTCGTGGTTCCAAAATACAGTCCCACGGGATTTTGCGCGTCCGCGGTCATGGACTGGCGCTTCACCGTCCACCACGCCTGATTCTTGGGCAGGCCGGCATCGAGACGTTGCCAGGTCTTGCCGGCGTTCCGCGTCACGTACGCGGCGGGCTTGCCTTCCGGACTCGTGCGTGGCCACACAGTCGTGCCATCCATGGGAAACACCCACGCGGTGTCGGCATCGCGCGGATGCACCACCATGGGAAAGCCGACATCGCCAACCTGTTTCGGCATTTGTTTGCCGATGCGCGTCCACTCCTGCGACGGCCGGTCGAGCCGGTAAATGCCGCAGTGGTTTTGTTGATACAGGCGGTCCGGATTGCTCGGGCACATCTGCACGCAATGCGGGTCGTGGACGGCGATATTAGCGGGATCGAAACCCTCGACGACGTTCAGCCCTTTCACCAGCGTCGTGAAGCTGCGGCCGCGGTCAAATGTTTCGTGCACGCCGCCGCCTGACATGGCGAGATAAAGATGCGCCGGGTCGCGCGGGTCGACGATGATCGAGTGCAGTTTCGGCCCATCCGGCGTGCCGTCCTGCTCGCTGCCCATCCAGGAACGGAACTGGGGGTCGTCGTTGATGATGGAGAACGGCTCCCAGGTGTCGCCGCCATCGTCGGAGCGGAACAAACCCTGCGGCGACGTGCCCGCGTACCACGCCTTCGGCTCGTTCGCATGGCACGGTGTAAGCCAGAACGTGTGTTTCACCGAGCGGCCGTTCGGCGCCTGGGCAAACGCGGGCGGCTTCGTGGCCTCCTTCCAGGTTTTCCCGAGATCCGTGGAACGGAAAATGGTCGGACCAAGGTGGCCGGTGCTCGCCGCCGCCAGCAGCGTGCGCCCGTCGCGCGGATCGGGCACGAGGTGATTGATGATCTGGCCGAGAAAGTGCGGCCCGTCGACGCGCCAGGTCTTGCGTTTCGCATCGCCGTGAAACAGCCACGCGCCCTTGCGCGTGGCGACCAGCACCACCACCCCGCGCGCTGCGCGCGGGGCAGATTTGGTTCGGACAACAGGCTTTTTCGTTCGGGACGGTGATTTCTTGTCAGCGCGCGCCATGTATCGATTCTCCTCCGTGACAGGTTTCAGTACTCCGCCAGCAAAGCATGTCGCGCCGACCATGCGAAATCAAGCCTCGGGGGTGTAGGCTTATTACAGATTCTGACGAACGAAGACCGGGAGACTACCAATGGAACTCAAGGGATCACGCCACTGCGGGAGTGTTAAATTCACCGTCCAGCCGCTACACCCGTATCCGTCCCGTATCCGTTGAATCTTTGCTACTGCTCGATATGCCGCCGTCTCCGAAAGAGCTGCGCCTCGGGATCCGGTGACTACGCTGAGATCGAAGGCAAGCTGGGTGCCGGTACTCGTCGGCCCGCGCGACAAGAAGTTTGATGAGTACCCGGAGGAATCTATCGCGGAGTGGCACCAGCGCTTAAAGTTGGAGCGCTGACTCACGGTACATAGTTTCAGGAATATAAGAGCAAGTCTCGAATTGTACGGCACGGCATTGTGTACAATGCACGCGTTTCCTTTGAAGTTCGCCGCGGAGGTCATCCGCGCCGGGCACCCGGTGCTCGCCGCCAAGATACAGCTGCGCACCGCCGTGCTTGATTGGCGTTCTCGTACACTGGAAACGATTGCCGCTGCCTAGCGAGTGGAGGCATGGTATTCTATGGCTGTCTGCAAACAGCTGTGGACAAGCAAGAATAAGGAGATATTCGAATGAGCAGTAATCCGCGTGTGGCGGTAATCATGGGTTCCCAGAGCGACTGGGAAGTGATGCAGACTGCCGTGAAAATGCTTAAAGATTTTGGCGTCAGCTGCGAGGCCAAAGTGATGTCGGCGCATCGTACGCCCGAACTTGTCGCGGAGTACGTCCGCGCCGCGCCTACACGCGGCACGAAATGCATCATCGCCGCCGCCGGTGGCGCCGCGCACCTAGCCGGCGTGGTGGCGGCGCACACAACCCTGCCGGTGCTGGGTGTGCCGATGCCTAGCAAGCACTTGCAGGGCATGGATTCGTTGCTCTCGACGGTACAAATGCCCAAGGGCATACCGGTGGCGACCTTCGCGATTGGTGACGCCGGTGCGGGCAACGCGGCGCTGTTCGCCGTGGCCATGCTTGCGCTCGAAGATGCCGTGCTGGCGCGCAAGCTCACCGAGTTCCGTAACAAGCAGGCCGACGCGATCAAGGCCACCAAGCTCCCGGACGTCTCTTGACCCAGTCTAACAAAATGAAATGGACAGGATTAACAGGATTTACAGGATTAAAACGAAAATCCGGAAATCTTTTTTTTGATTTTTTAATTCCTAATCTTGTTAATCCTGTAAATCCTGTCTGATTTTTCTTTTTTGTCAGAGCCTCTGATGCAGCTCACGCTGACACGCCCGGACGACTGGCACCTGCACTTGCGCGACGGTGCGGCCTTGCGCGCGGTGCTACCGCACACGGCGCAGCGTTTCGCGCGCGCCATTGTCATGCCCAACCTGAAGGCGCCGGTCACCACCGTTACCCAGGCGCTGGCTTACCGCGAACGCATTCTGGCGGCGTTGCCTCCCGGCGCGCGTTTCGAGCCGCTCATGACTCTCTACCTCACTGATCGCACCACGCCGGAAGAAATCGCCACCGCGAAAAAAAGCGGGTTCGTGCACGCGGTCAAATATTATCCGGCCGGCGCCACCACCAACTCGGAGAACGGCGTTACCGATCTGTCCCGCTGCCGCGCGGTGTTTACCGCGATGGAAGAGCACGACCTGCCGCTGCTGCTGCACGGCGAAGTCACCGACCCGACGGTGGACGTTTTCGACCGCGAGCAGGTATTCATCGAACGTCACCTCGGCCCGCTCGTGCGTGACTTTCCGAAACTTCGCATCGTGCTCGAGCATGTCACCACGCGCCAGGCGGTCGATTTTGTCGCGCAGGCGCCAGCCAATGTGGCGGCCACCATTACCGTGCATCACCTGCTACACAACCGCAGTGCCATGTTCCAGGGCGGAGTGCGGCCGCATTACTACTGCCTGCCGGTGCTGAAGCGTGAGGAACACCGTCTGGCACTGATCAAGGCGGCCACCAGCGGTAGTCCAAAATTCTTTCTTGGCACCGACAGCGCGCCACATGCGCGCCATGCCAAGGAATCGAGTTGCGGCTGCGCCGGCATCTATACGGCGCATGCCGCGCTCGAATTGTATGCGGAAGCATTCGAAGCCGCCGGCGCACTGAAACAGCTTGAAGCCTTTACCAGTCATTTTGGCGCTGATTATTACCGTCTGCCGCGCAACCGTGACAGCATCACGCTGATGAAGGAGTCGTGGTCGGTGCCGAAAGAACTGGAATTCGGTGATGACACCCTGGTGCCGTTGCGTGCCGGCGGGACCGTCGCCTGGAAACTGGCAACGAAGCCGTCGTGATCGCCGTGGCGGAACTCCGGCAGGTGCTCGATGTTGCTGTTGCCGTCATTCAGCGCGAAGACGGACGTGTGCTGCTGGCGCAGCGCCCGGCTGGCAAACCGTGGGAAGGTTACTGGGAATTTCCCGGTGGAAAAATCGAGAGCGGCGAAAGCGCCGACCAGGCGCTGGCGCGCGAGCTGCACGAAGAACTCGGCGTCGATCTCGACCGCGTGTATCCGTGGGTGACACAGGAATACGCTTACCCGGAGAAGCGGGTACGGCTACATTTTTACCGCGTGCTGGCGTGGCATGGCCAGCCACACGGGCGTGAAGGGCAGGGCATGTCATGGGAGAATCCTGCGGCGATCAATATCGGTCCCTTGCTGCCAGCGAACGACAAGGTGTTGCGCGCGTTGTCTTTGCCTTCAGTTTACGCGATCACGAATGCCAGGAAATACGGCGAGGTAGAATTCATGCAACGGCTGAAAGCCGCGCTCGAAAAAGGCGTGCGGCTTATTCAGGTGCGAGAGCACGAAATGCCACCGGAGCAACTCGAATCATTCTCACGCCGCGTGGTAACGTTGGCCCACGAGTATGATGCCAGGGTACTTATTAATAGTGATGAGACGCTGGCCCGGCGCTGCGGCGCCGATGGTGTGCACTTGCCCAGCGAACATCTGATGCGCTTGAAACAACGCCCGGGAACACGAATATGGGCCGCTTCCTGCCACGACGCCGCCGAGCTGGCGCAGGCGGCCCGGCTTTCGGCCGATTTTGTCGTGCTGTCACCGGTATTGCCGACACTGACCCATCCTGACGCTGCCGGCATGGGTTGGGGAAAGTTTGCCGGTTTTGTGAATAATTATCCGCTGCCGGTCTACGCGCTCGGCGGCATGAAACGCGAATTGCTCGACACCGCCATGAAGCATGGGGCGCATGGCGTCAGCCTCTTGAGCGGTATCTGGTAAGGAGAAAAAACCATGGAATCCACCAACACCCTGGGCCTGATTGCCGGCGCGCTGACCACCGTCGCCTTCATTCCCCAGGTGGTGAAAATCTGGAAATCCAAGCACACCCTGGACATCTCATTGGGCATGTTTGCGATTTTCAGCGTGGGTGTGTTCCTGTGGCTGCTGTACGGTATCCAGCTCGGCGCCTTGCCGCTCATTCTGTCCAACAGCATCACGCTGGTATTGTCGCTGACAATTCTGTTTTTCAAGCTCAAATACAAATAAATCTTCGGGATTGAGTCGGTTTTCCGAAGCCGATAGCATTAATCTGAAATTGCAACATAGTCTGGAGTGGATCATGCCGGAAACGCTATATCAATCTGACATCAAGAGCCTGCGGCTGCGCAATCGCGGCAAGGTGCGTGATATTTACGATGTCGACGACAAGCATCTGCTCATCGTCACCACCGATCGCTTGTCCGCTTTCGACGTGGTGCTGCCCGATCCCATCCCCGGCAAGGGCGCGCTGCTGACCGCCATGTCGAATTTCTGGTTCGCGCGCACGCGCGCGACCATTCCCAACCAGCTGACCGACACGCCGCTCGAAAAGATCCTCAAGGATCCCGCTGAGCGCAAGCAGGTGGAAGGCCGCGCGACCCTGGTGAAGAAGCTCAAGCCGCTGCCGGTGGAGGCGATCGTGCGCGGTTATATCGTCGGCAGCGGCTGGAAGGAATACAAAACTTCGGGTACGGTTTGCGGTATCCAGCTGCCCGCCGGGCTGAAAGAGGCCGACCGCCTGCCGGAGCCGATCTTCACACCGTCCACCAAGGCGGACATCGGGCAACACGATGAGAACATCAGCTTCGACACAGCCGCGGAGCTTCTGGGCAAGGACATGGCGGAGAAAGTGAAAAACGCGAGCCTCACCATCTATAAGGAATGCGCCGCCTATGCGCTCACGCGCGGTATCATCATTGCCGACACCAAGTTTGAGTTCGGTCTGGACGAGAAGGGCACGCTCACGCTGATCGATGAAGTGCTGACGCCCGACTCATCGCGCTTCTGGCCCGCGGATTTGTACAAACCCGGTGCCAACCCGCCGAGCTACGACAAGCAATACGTGCGCGACTACCTGGAAAGCATCAACTGGAACAAGAAGCCACCGGCACCCAAGCTGCCGCCGGAAGTGATCGCCAAAACGGCGGAGAAATACCGCGAAGCGCTCACGCGTCTGACCGGCAGTTAGAGACGGCGCACACACCGAGTTAGAGCATACAGAGGAGTACGCTTCTCTATTCCACCTTTGTTTGCGCGATTTTATGTGCCACCGCCTCGGCAGCCTTCATCCCATCGACGGCGGCGGAGATGATCCCGCCGGCAAAGCCCGCGCCTTCGCCGGCGGGATATAAGCCAATGGTATTCACGCTCTCGAAATTATCTTTCCGCGCGATCCGGATCGGTGAAGAGGTGCGCGTCTCGACCCCGGTGAGCACGGCATCCTGCATGGCGAAGCCCCGGAGGGATTTTTCGAACACCGGAATAGCCTCGCGTATGGCGCTAATGGCGTAATCCGGCAGTGCCGTGCTCAGGTCAGTCCAGGTGACGCCCGGTGTGTATGAAGGGATCACCGAACCCGGCGCGGTCGAAGGCTTGCCAGCAAGGAAATCGCCCACGAGCTGAGCCGGCGCGTTGTAATTCATCCCGCCTAATTCAAATGCCTTTTCTTCCAGCTGCCGCTGCAGAGCGATGCCCGCGAGCGGATGGTCGCTGCCGAAATCCGCCGGCGTGATGCCGACGACGATGCCGGCGTTGGCGTTGCGTTCGTTGCGCGAGTAATGGCTCATGCCGTTGGTGACCACGCGCCCTTCCTCCGAGCTGGCTGCGACGACTTGTCCACCCGGGCACATGCAGAAGCTATAAACGTCACGGCCGTTTTTGCCGTGATGGACAAGATTGTAATCGGCCGCACCTAAAATCGGATTGCCCGCATGTTTTCCCAGGCGGCAGACGTCAATCATGTGCTGTGGGTGTTCGATGCGAAAGCCGATGGAAAACGGCTTCGGTTCGATATGGACTCCTCGTCTATGGAGCCTTTCAAAGGTATCACGTGCGCTGTGACCGACGGCGAGGATGACATGGTCAGTGACGATAACTTCGCCGTTAACAAGCGTTATCCCGTGCACCGCGGCCGCTCTCGGCATCCTGCCTCCCGCGGCACTTGTACGTCCCTGTACATCGCCGTCTCCAATAGTGATATCCGTGACGTGAGAGTCAAAACGAATTTCGCCCCCGAGTTTGATAATCATTTCCCGGAGTTTCTCCACGACTTTGACCAACCGCAGCGTACCAATGTGCGGCTTGCTGATGTAGAGAATTTCATCTGGTGCTCCTGCGTCCACGAAATCCTTGAGGATCTGGCGCATATGATGTCCCCGATCCTTGATGCCGGTGTATAGCTTGCCGTCGGAGAAGGTGCCGGCGCCGCCCTCGCCGAATTGCACGTTGGATTCCGGGTTCAAGCGACCCTCGCGCCAGAAGTCCCACACATCTTTGGTGCGCTCACGCACGTTCTTGCCACGTTCGAGGATGATGGGCTTGAAGCCCATGCGCGCGAGCGACAGCCCGGCGAATATCCCGCACGGGCCGGTGCCGATGACCACCGGCCGCATTTTGTTATTTGTGGGAGCCTGTACCGGGTAACGGTAGATTTCATCCGGCGCGCGCGCGAGATGTCGGCTGCCATGAAAACGCTTGAGCAGTGCGGCTTCGTCTTTGACCTCGACATCGAGGGTGTAGACGAACAGGACCTCACCGGATTGGCGCGCGTCGTAGCCGCGCCGGCGCATGCGATAGTCCAGCAATTCCGGCTCGGGTATTCCCAGCATGCGCAGGATCGCGGCTTTAAGCTCGTCCTCGCGGTGGTTGAGGCCGAGTTTCACTTCTGTCAGACGCAACATGAGAATTGAGGAAAGATCGCAGACAGTCGGGTTGAATAGGTTTGCGCCATTATGGCACACCAGTGTTGGGGCCTTGACGAAACTAACCGGTTGATCCACGGACTAAGCTAGACAATTTTGCGGCTTTTTACCCCCCGATGAATTCTGTTAAAGTAGTTCCATGTCTCATGTGAAAGGATTTTCGCGCGTCATTTCCATGTTACTGGCAATAGCGCTGGTGTGGGCGCCCGCGTTGCCTTCTTTTGCCATGATGATCAAGGCCGGTGATGCCCATGCTGTTCACGCCACCCATGACGGCAACCACGGGAACGTGTCGGACACTGCTACAGCAAAGCAGACGCCCTGCACCCAACATGATTCCTGCGACGGCCAATGTTGTGCTTTCTGCGCACAATGCTTCGGCGCTGTTTCCATGATTCTCCCGGACGAAGCCCAGCCTCATCCGGTGCAATCATCGATTCTGAGTGAGCTCCACCCCCGTCTTCTGGTCACGTCTCCTGATCGACCACCGCGTATTCTTTCCCTCTGATTATCCGTTGTTGCTGACGCCGTGAGCGTCGCGTCGCCACAGGCGACGTACCCAATATTTCAATTCATGCATTGCGGGAGAGTGTTATGTCTACACGTCGAAATTTTCTGACCATGCCGAATCTGCCGCGTCGGCGGTTTCTCCGTGGTCTCGCCGCGGGTGGTGTTCTGATGGGACTGTCGCCTTGGCTCAAGCCGGAGTGGGCGCACGCGGCCGATACTGCCACGGGCAGCGCCCCGGTACTCACCGGCACCGAGTTCGATCTCACGATCGCGGAAACGCCGGTCAATTTCACCGGCACGCCGCGCATGGCCACCACCATCAATGGTTCGATTCCGGGACCCGTGTTGCGCTGGCGACAGGGCGATACCGTCACGCTCCGGGTCACCAACCGGCTGGCCGTGGATACATCCATACACTGGCACGGCATCCTGCTGCCGTTCCAGATGGATGGTGTGCCGGGTATCAGCTTCCCGGGCATTCGGCCCGGCGAGACCTTCACCTATCGCTTCAGGGTCGTGCAGTCCGGGACCTATTGGTATCACTCCCACTCCGGTATGCAGGAGCAGACCGGCATGTACGGCGCCGTCATCATCGATCCGCCCGGCAAGGATCCGATCCACGCTGATCGCGAGTACGTGGTGCAGCTGTCCGACTGGACCGACGAACACCCGATGCGGGTGCTCAGCAAGCTAAAGATGCAGAGCGACTATTACAATTTCAACCAGCCGACGACGGCTGAGTTTTTTCGTGACGTGTCCCAGGACGGCGTATCGGCCGCGCTGGCGAAGCGGCGCATGTGGAACCAGATGCGCATGAACCCGACCGATCTGGCTGACATATCCGCCTACAGTTACACCTATCTCATGAACGGCGTCACGCCGGCCGGTAACTGGACCGGCCTGTTCCGCCCGGGCGAGAAAGTGCGGCTGCGTTTCATCAATTCCGGCGCCATGACGTTTTTCGACGTGCGCATCCCTGGCCTCAAGATGACGGTGGTGCAGGCCGATGGCCAGAACGTCGATCCGGTCACGGTCGATGAAATCCGCCTCGGGGTGGCCGAGACCTACGATGTGATCGTCACACCCAAAGACGACGCGTACACAATCTTTGCCCAATCCATGGATCGCACCGGGCATGCCCTCGGCACCCTGGCCGTGCGCGCCGGCATGACGGCCGCTGTGCCGGCCATGGACAAGCCTGAGCCACTCACCATGGGAGACATGATGGGTGACATGGGCGGCGGTACGGGCGGAATGGATCACAGCGCTGCACAGGGACGTGCGAGTGCCGCGGGAGGCGGGACGCCGGGAGCGGCCGCTCACGGTGGCATGGCCATGGATCACAGCCAGCACGCCATAGGTGGCGGGATGGCCATGGGTGCCGGCACTGTACGTGTGCGCCATGCCAAGTCCGAGTACGGTCCCAGCGTCGATATGCGCGTGGACACGCCGCGCACCAACCTCGATGACCCGGGCATCGGCCTGCGCAACAACGGCCGGCGCGTGCTCACCTACGCCGAACTGCACACCATCGGCGGTCCGCTCGATAAGCGCAAAGCCGAGCGGGAGATCGAGCTGCACCTCACCGGCAACATGGAGCGCTATTCATGGTCGTTCGACGGACTGGAGTTCGGCCGGTCCACGCCGGTGCATTTCCGCCACGGCGAGCAGCTGCGCGTGATCCTGGTCAACGACACCATGATGACCCATCCGATGCACATGCACGGCATGTGGAGCGAGCTGGAGAGTCCCGACGGACGCTTTCAGGTACGCAAGCACACCATCAATGTGCAGCCGGCGCAGCGCGTGAGCTTCCTCGTCACCGCCGACGCCCTCGGCCGCTGGGCCTGGCATTGTCATCTGTTGCTGCACATGGATGCCGGCATGTTCCGTGAAATCGTCGTGGCTTGATGCGGCGCAACCGAATAACGGAGAATGAAATGATGAATAGCAAATATATTTTTATCGCCGCCGCGACGGTGTTCTGGATGTCCAGCGCCTGGGCGCAGGAACCGGCAACGCCGGCGATGCCGGAAATGGATCACAGTCAGATGGACCACAGCGATGTACAGGGACGTACAAGTGTCGCGGAAGACAGGATGTCGGGAGCGACCAAGATGGGTCATGGTCCCGTGTCAGAATCGACGCCACAGGTGGACCATGACATGGGCAGCATGGATCACGGGTCCATGCAGGGAGGTTCGCCGCCTCCCGATGCGCGCGATCCGCATGCCTATTCCGGGGGTTATACCCTCCCTCCGGACCGGCCGTTGCGGATGGCGGACGAGCACAATTTTGGATCGCTAATGATTGATCGTCTTGAAAGAGTGCGCACGCGTGACAATTCGTCCACGGTCTATGACTTGCAGGCTTGGTACGGCCGGACTTATGACCGCGTCGTACTCAAGGCCGAAGGCGATGTAGATGACGGAAAACTCCAGGATGCGCACACGCAAATGCTGTGGGGGCACGCGATCTCGGCTTACTGGGACACGCAGCTGGGTGTACGCCATGACAGTGGCGAAGAGCCAAGCCGGACCTGGCTCGCTTTCGGCGTTCAGGGTTTGGCTCCCTACTGGTTTGAAATGGACATCACCGGTTACGTCGGTGAGCATGGACGCACGGCGCTGAGCATCGAGGCGGAATACGAGTTGTTGTTGACACAAAAGCTTATTCTGCAACCGCGCGTCGAGGCCAATTTCTTCGGCAAGCGCGATGCCGAGCGCGAAACCGGTTCCGGGCTGTCCGACCTAGCGGCCGGCGTGCGTTTGCGTTACGAAATCAGGCGTGAGTTGGCACCTTATATAGGTATTGAACGGAGCAGCAAGTTCGGCGGCACTGCCGATTTTGTCCGCGCGGAAGGAAAGCAGGCGAAGGAAACACGGGTTGTGGCCGGCCTGCGCTTCTGGTTCTGAAAAGAGGCATGTAACTATTTTTTCATTTCAAGGAGCAATGTAATGACACGAGTGAATACAAATGTTTTTCGCCAGGCGATATTGTTGTGGCCGCTAATCGTTTTGCCATCGGTCGCGCTCGCCGATGCCGAACATGACGCAAAGAAAGCGCCGGCAGCGATGGAAAACATGGACCACGGTAAGATGCAAATGGATGGCCAGGGTGATATGGCTGCCATGCACGGTCACTGGATGGCGCCGGAAGAGGCGGCCAAGCGGCCCAATCCGGTGAAGGCCAATAACGCCTCGCGGGCGCGCGGCAAGAAATTATTCGCGGCGAATTGCGCCAGTTGTCATGGCCGCGCGGCACGCGGCGACGGTCCTGCGGGCGCGGCGCTCAATCCCAAACCGGCCGATTTGACGGTCATGGCCGGGCTGCATCCGGACGGGGACTTCGCCTGGAAGATCGCCGAGGGCCGTGGCGCCATGCCAGCCTGGAAAAAAATTCTAAGCGAAAAACAGATTTGGGACGTCGTGAACTATCTGCAAAAAGGCTTGCCTCGACCCGGTGACGACTCTCATTCGCACGAAACCAGGGGCCACCGTCATTAAGGGGAAGTCTTCAAGCACGACATATCAAAATGAAATTCATCATTACATGTTTTGTCTGACAAACAGCGAGACGATCATCTCGAAGGGGCTCAAGCATGAATAAATTTCTATTAAAGGCAACGTTATTGTCTGCGGTACTGTTGATATCAGCCTGTAGTGAACAGAAGTCCACATCGTCGGCGGCGTCAAAGCCAGATACCGGACCGGCTGAAGTGCTTACACCGCTGCCCAAGCCAGTGTCCGTCGGTCGCAACCAGGATTTTTCCACGATGATGCGCGGCGCCAAGCTCTATCAGGAAAACTGTGCTGTTTGTCACGGGCCCCAGGCAGAGGGCGCGCCGAACTGGCAGCGCAAGGGCCCGGACGGCAAGTTGCTCCCCCCGCCTCTCAACGGCGCCGGCCATGCCTGGCATCATCCGGGCACCTGGATTCGCGACATGATCAAGCAGGGATCCGTCAATCGCGGCGGTAATATGCCCTCATGGGATGGCAAGCTCAGCGATGACGACATCGAGGCTGTGATTGTCTGGATCCAGTCGCGCTGGCCAGATGAGATTTATCAAAGCTGGCTGGCAATGGACGAGAAAGCGCGCCAAGGCGCTGGCAACCGGTAACCCCGTTTAATTCCCGGACAGTTTTATTTTCTTTATCGATGGCACGGATTATGATTAGCGCTGGTCAACAACCTGCTTTCCCGACGGATGCGATTGACGACAGGGATGATCTTGGCGCTGATGATGGTCAGTGCCTGCGGCAAGCAGGAATCGGAAACGCCGTCCCAAAAGAACACTGCTTCGCTCGATCGACCATTTTCGACGGAGAGTTTGTTTCGCGGAGTTCGGTTGTTTCAGGAACATTGCGCCCTATGCCATGGACCCGAGGCACAGGGCCACCCTGACTGGCAAAACTCCAAAGTGGCGGCGGCGCCACCGCTCAACGGGACTGGCAACGAATGGAAGCGTCGCAAACACGACATGATCACCTTCATCAAGAACGGCGCGAAGCGCAACGGTGAACCCGTGATGCCGGCGTGGAAGGGTCGTCTGACTGATCAGGAAATCGAGGACATCATCACTTGGTACCAGGCGTTGTGGCCCGCAGATGTGTATGAGCGCTGGCGCAAGGCAAATTTGGCCGGATCGGCGCCGAAAGGCTGACAGCGTCATTTGATTAATTCGATAAGGTAATAACAATGCAAATTGCCATCTGGATCATCATCATTTTGCTCATTGCCGCGCTGATCAAGTACCTCCTGAGAGATGACGGAAAGAAATAGCCGAAGCCACGTAAAACCACTGGCGCTCGATGTTTTGTTTATTGATATTTGTCAAAGATGGCCTGCAGCGAATCAGTAGTATAAGGAAATAAATGCGAACTATTTTCTATCCCGGAAGTCTTTTGGTACAGGGATCAGAAGAATGAAAGGTATCCAATTCAAAAGCTGGTTGACGCGCCGCCATCGCAAGTCGATTGCGCTGGCGCTGGCGGGCTGGATGTCCCTTTCGCTCGTTCTTGCCTTCTGGTCCTGTTGCCATACGCTGGCAGACGAACATCCGCCGGTTGTCAGCATGCAAAGCGGCGATCACAATCATGGCGGCATACCCCATGGCACAGAGGACCCGTGCCGTACCTGGCTGGATACTTCTGACGTCGCGCTTAATACTTCCCCTGATGTCCTGGTTTCAGATTTCAAACTGAAATTCGGGCATGCGGTCTTCGTCGATTCACAGATTTTCTCCGCCGTAGTGCTTTCAGTCCCTGACCGACAGCTGTACCACGCTTCTCCGCCCGATTCGTTACCACTTTATCTGCGTCTGCAACATCTGCTGATCTGAGTTCTTTGCCGATCGCGGCGAGGGTAAGCCGCGCCCGGAGGAGAACACAAGTCTGACTGTCTCCTTTCCTGTCGCGGTGAATTTCCCACGTCCCGGTCCGTGTGTGGCGATGTATTCACGCAGTTCGGCGTGGTTCACAGCAAAGAGAGGTCAAGTGTCATGATGACGGTCAATCAGCTTTCCAAACGCAGCGGCATTGCGCCGCATGTGGTGCGTTATTACTCGCGTATCGGCCTGCTCACTACGACACGACATCCCGAAAACGACTCTCGATCAGTTTGTATCGTAACGTCGTCAGAGTCTGCGCACCAAGGCGCTAGGTACGGCGACGCACAGACATTGAACCCCTGGAATCTTACTCTTGCGCCCCTTGTGCATGCGCGACGATACCGCACGTCTGCGCTTCATCCGTGCTACCCAGGCTCTCGGTTCGCGTTCGAGAAGAAAGGTGCGTCACCTATCGAGTCGGTGGTTGAAGCGAGAATCGAGGCTTGACCTGTGCGTAACGTACATGATCCAGAATGGAAAACATCTGCGTCACTAATCGGGCTTTGGGCGCTTCTGGCGCTGACACTCCATTTACTATGGGAGATCGGGCAACTGCCGTTCTACGCGTTATGGCAAGAAGGAGAAGTATGGCGCATCACGCTTTACGTAATGCATTGCGTGCTGGGCGACGTGATGATCGCCACGCTGACTTATCTGGCTGTGGCGCTGATTTGGCGCCAGGTGAATTGGCCACGGCAACGACTCTGGTCGGGTGGAACGATGCTTATCGTCATGGGGCTTGGATATACCGTGTTCAGTGAGTGGTACAACGTTTATCGCATCGGGTCCTGGGCGTATTCCGATGCCATGCCCCTGATCTTCGGGATCGGAATCACGCCGTTGTTGCAGTGGCTGTTGGTGCCGGGGCTCATGCTCGTGTTGATACAGCGCACTCGAATCGGGTGGAGTTGGCGGAAATCGCCAACCGCCCCTTTATTCATCTTTTTTTAACTTACGACCAAGGAGGTCAATCATGAACAGGAAACTTATCAAGCAGTGGATACCACGCATGCTCGTCGCCGCCACGCTCGCGGCGACAGGTGTTGCCATCGCCGCCGAGCAAGGAGGGCCCATGATGAGCGATCGGGACATGTCGACAAACATGCAGCCGGGCCAGATGGGTGGCGGTGGCGGCATGGGCATGATGGGCGGCGGGATGATGGACATGATGATGGGTGGTGGTTCTGGTGGCGGTATGGGGATGATGGGAATGGGTGGCTCCGGAGGCATGATGGGAGGAATGGGCATGGGCCCCGGCGGTGGCATGGGCATGATGGGCATGGGTCCGATGTCGATGCTGGATTTGTCAGACGAGCAGCGCGACAAGATCGTAAAAATCCAGGACGACACACGCCGCAAGAACTGGGACACCTACGGCAAGATCATGGACGAGCAGGCCAGGTTGCGCGACCTCTACTCGGGTGAAACCGTGGATGCGAAAAAAGCCGGCGCCATCTATGGCAATGTCAGCAAGCTGCAACAGCAAGTGTTCGAGACCAACATCGAAGCCCACAACCGCGTGCAGGCCGTGCTCACCAAGGAACAGAAGGAACAGCTCCGGCAGATGTCACGCGGCGGTATGGGTGGACGCGGCATGATGGGATCCGGCGGTCGCGGCCCCGGCAACATGTCACAGGGTGGCATGGGCATGGGCCCCGGCATGATGAACCGCTGACCACAGCGTAAACAGGAGGTGACTTATGTATCACGATGGCTATATGAGTTGGGGCATGGGCTTCGGTTGGGGCGGCATTCTTTTCTGGATCGTGCTGATCCTAGCGGTTGCCGCGCTCGCCAAATACTTGTTCAGTAAATCGAGTGGTCGCGATTGATCGGCCAGCGTTGGCAGGGTAGCGCTCTGTCGCCTTGAATTTTTAACCGGTATGAGGAGAGAAATCATGAAACCGTTCGTTGTTTTGCTGGGTTTGTTCGCCGCATTCGGATCAGCCGGCGTCATGGCGGAGTCTCCCAAGACTCTGCCCATGCCGCCGACTTTCAATATCCAGATCGACGCGGATGAGGCGCTTACCAAATATCCGCTCGGAGTAATTACCAAGGTGGCGGCCTTCGCGCATCACGGCCAGGAAAACCGCACCGTCACCCTGCCGAATGGTTACGAAGGCAAGGTGTATCAGGTCGGAAGCGGGACGGGTTTGCGGACCTACACGCTGGTCTTCAGCGACAAGGGCGTGGTGACCGACGTGCTCTACAACGAGCAAGGCCGGCACAACGGCCTGACCGCGCTCCAGCTTCAGGCACAGGCCAAGCGCATTCTCGGTCCGGACGTGGAGAAGCAGCCTTACAAGAAGCACGCTCCGGATGAGTTTCGTCTGGGCAAGTAAGGCCACGGCCTATCGGCATCGGTGTTGCCGATAGGCGAGGGACATCAGTTGGTGATTATGCAATGGTGATCAATCAGTAAATCAGGAGGTGACTGTGTACGGTTTTAATGTGCAACTAAAGGATAGTTTCGACAACTCGGTGAAACGGGTGACCGAGGCGCTCAAGGCTGAGGGTTTTGGCGTGCTCACCGACATTGATGTGCAAGCCACGATGAAGGCCAAGCTCGGTATCGAGGGCAAGTCCTATCGCATTCTCGGCGCTTGTAATCCGGCTTTGGCGCACAAGGCGATTACGGCTGATCCGGATATCGGACTGCTGTTACCGTGTAATGTGGTGGTGCGCGAGGAGGCGGACAAGAGTATCACCGTGGGTTTCATGGATCCGATCGCGGTGCTCAAGCTCACCGACAATCCCGCGGTGGCGGAGCTGGCGCAGGAAGTGCGCGGCAAGCTCGAGCGCGTGCGAGACAGTCTGCGTTGAAAAAGGCGAGGGGGGCGATTTCGCCCCCCTCGTACTGTGTCCCTGATTGCCTTGTTAGAACTGCGGCGACTGCATCAGGGTAACCAGCGCTGATTTGGCCACGGAGCTGATGGACGTGCTGCCGTTGGTGGTGCCGCCGGTGTTGCCCGCTACTGTCGCCATTTTGGTGGAGAAGCTTTTTTCCAGTGCCTGTTGCGCGCTCATGTCGCTGCCCGCTGACGATTGCGCGGCGAAGCGGGTGAATTCAATAATCATGATGTCTTCCTGGACTTGGAACAGGGTGGCGTAGCTGGTTGGCATGCCGCCGAAGCTGGTGCGTCCACCCGAAAGCCAGGTCATCGCCGCCGGAATCGCCGTGGTATCGCGCGTGTACGTTACGCTGCCGCCGGCTGCAACAATGCTCGATATCCAGTCCGTGGGAATGACCATCATGATCGGCCAGTTGGTGGCCGTGCCGTTGCTCTTGTAGAACTGGAAATTGCTCACCGTCAGGCCCGTGGCAGAGCCAAGCGCGCTGTCAATGTTGGCGATCATGGTGCCGATGCGCCCGTCCGACGCGGCGGTGTTGGTCATGAAGGCACCGAAGGCGGTCTGCATGGTGCTGTCGAGTGTGCTTTGCGCCGTCGAAACCTGAGACTGGGTTTCGCTGCCGGTAAATACCTTCTCGAATTCGGAGAATGCCGTTTGCATGGCAGTTACCAGCGTGTTCGCCGCCGAAGTGAAGGCGGTGACGTCACCGCCGGTGGCGCCCAGTGTTGTGAGCGCCTGCGTGTATTTCTCCACGCCGCGGTCCGCCCTGAGTTTCTGGATGCCGCCGCCGATGCTCGAGTTCACCGCCTGCATGGAGGCATCGGAAAGCGTGCCGGCCGTCTGGGCGGCGGTGAGGATGGGCATGACCACGCCGCCCATGGTGTTGAAGGCCTCGAGCACGCGGTCCTGCGAAAAGCCCGCCGTGGTCGCGGCCTGCACCAGGACCTTGAGCAGTTTGCCCGCCGCCTCGCCGCGCTTGGCGGCTTCGAGTGTGGCGTCGCTGCTGCTGGCCACGTCCACCGATTCCTTGAAGGATTTGCTGTAGCCGTCATTCGGATCGGCCAGGCGCGAGACGATACTGGTACGGTATGCCGCCAGCTGCGCGGCGCTGACGCCGTTGTCACTCAGGTAATCGAGGAAGCCGTTCGTGGCATTGATGCCCTGATGACAGGCGTTGGCCAGCACCGACAATTCGCTGGCGGTCATACCGGTGGAGCGCACGATGGTAAACCCGAAGACCGCGAGGATGGGGTCATCCGTCCCGGCGCTGGCGAAGGCATCGAGCAGCGCGGTGGTCTGCTTGTCGGTGATGCCGGAGACGCCGAGGGGCAGGCTCTCGCCGGCGTCCGGGCAGGGCACGATGGAGCGCCGCGCCGTGGCGCCGCTGCTGTCCGTGACCGAAACCACCAGAAAGTTGCAGCTGCTGTTGTTGGGGACGCCACTGACGGAGAAGGAAAGCTTGCCGTTCGCATCGGCCGTCGCGGTCGTGCTGATCCCGAGGGAGCTGGAACCGCTGGTGATGGCGCCGCTCGAATCGAGTTTTTCGAACGTGACGGTATAGATCTCTCCCGCCGTGAGGGCGTGCACCGGCGGACTGATCAGGGAAACCGCGAGAAGGAAAAGGCCGGCCAGGCCGGCGCGCATGGTCAATTTCATGATGGACTCCTTCGACATATGTCTGGGATGTTATTGGGCGCTGCCGGTGGCGCTGCCGCTGTCGCCGCCGCCGCTCTTGTGACAGGCACCGAGGCCTACAGCCAGCACGGCCAGCAGTACACAGGCCAGGCGTCTGAGGAACATGATTCTGGATTTCATGGCTTGTTCTCCTTGAATGTTGAAAATGAATCAACCACGGTGACCGGTAGACATCCCTGCCCCCGCATTCCATGGGCAGGGATGCATGGTTCATGCCAGAATATTGGCGCGAAAACACCAGATTTTCCGTGGTATCCCTCCGCCAATGCCGGCACATAGTGGCAAAATTTGTGTGTCATCGTCACAGAACGTCACTTTGCTGGCGGCGCTAGAATAGGCCCTTGCCTTGCATCCAGAAATCGCAGGAGGTTTTGCATGACGATCACGGAAACCCGGTTTTCGGTCAGCGGTATGAAGTGCGGCGGTTGCGTCGCCAGGGCCACCGAGGCACTGGCGAAACTGCCGGGCTTCGTCTCGGCCCAATTCGATCTGGCCGGAAAGTCCGCCGTGATCAAAGGCGGCGTGGACGCCCAAGCGGTTATCAAGGCACTGAGTGAGGTTGGTTATCCCACCGAATTGAAAGGGGGCTGACCCACTGAGGTATTGCTATCATGGATGCCGCCATGAGCGTGTCCCCTCCTGAAAATACCACGCGTCTTTCCATCTCCGGCATGACCTGCGCCGGTTGCGTTTCCACGGTCGAAAATGCGCTAAAGAATGTTCCGGGCGTGACGGAGTCGGCGGTCAATTTTGCCGAACACACCGCGACAGTGCGTGGCAGTGTCGATGCCAAGGTGCTCGTTGCCGCGATCACGGCCTCTGGTTATAGCGCGGCAGAGCTGCGCGGGGCCGAGGACGAGTCAGAAAAAGAGGCCGCGGAGCTTTCGTATTACCGCTCACTGTTGCGCAAATTTATCGTTGCCGCGGTGGTCGGGTTCCCGCTCATGCTGGCCGAACCGTTTGGTTTGATGCCGATGCTGGATACCGATTCCGGTCGGGTGTTCTGGCTCGTGATCGGTGCAGTAACACTGGGCGTGCTGGTCTATGCCGGTGGGCATTTCTTTCGCGGCGCGTGGAAGTCATTCCGTGCCCACAATGCCAACATGGACACGCTCATCGCGCTCGGCACCGGCGCCGCCTGGGTGTACTCCATGCTGGTAGTGCTGTTCCCCGATATGGTCCCGAGTCTCGCGCGCCACGCCTATTTCGAGGCGGCGGCCGTCATCATCGCGCTGATCAATCTTGGACAGGCGCTCGAAATGCGTGCCCGCGGCAAGACTTCAGAAGCCATCAAACGCCTGATCGGGTTGCAACCAAAAACGGCGCGCGTTGTTCGTGACGGGAAAGAGACGGACATACCTATTTCCGAAGTCGGCCTGGACGAAACCATCCGTGTGCGCCCCGGCGAGAAAATTCCCGTGGACGGCGTGATCATTGAGGGCCATTCGAGCGTCGATGAATCGATGCTTACCGGCGAACCGATGCCGGTCGAGAAAAAAACCGGCGACGACGTTACCGGCGGCACGTTCAACAAATCCGGCAGCTTCCTGTTCCAGGCCAAACGCATCGGTGCCGATACCGCGCTTGCGCGCATCATTGAAATGGTGCGCCGCGCACAGAGTACCAAGCCTGCCATCGGACGCCTCGCCGACAGGATTTCCGCCGTGTTCGTGCCGGTGGTGCTGATTATTGCCGTGCTGACCTTTCTCGCTTGGTTTAATTTCGGGCCTGAGCCGAAACTTTCTTACATGCTGGTTGCCACCATGACGGTGCTCATTATTGCCTGCCCGTGCGCGTTGGGGTTGGCAACGCCGATCTCGATCATGGTGGGCGTGGGTAAGGCCGCCGAGTACGGCATTCTCATTCGCAATGGCGAGGCCTTGCAGCAGGCGGGCAAACTCACGACCATCGTGCTCGACAAGACCGGCACCGTCACCGAAGGCAGACCAGCTGTTACCACGCTGGTGCCGGCCGCGGGCTGGGATGAAACGAAACTGCTGACCGTGGCGGCGAGCATTGAAGCCGGTTCGGAACATCCGCTGGCCGAGGCGATTGTGTCAGCGGCGCAGGCCAGGCAGATTAAATCTTCATCGGCCAGTGATTTTCAGGCGATTACTGGCCACGGTGTTTCCGCGACGGTGGAAGGCAAGAAAGTGTATTTTGGCAACGCGCGCCTGATGGCCCAGCACAATGTCGAGCTTGGGAATCTGGTGACACGCGCCGAGGAACTGGCGGCGCGGGCGCAGACGCCGATGTTTCTCGCTGTCGACGGGTTTGTCGCCGGGATTGTCGCGGTGGCCGATCCGATCAAACCGGATTCAAAGTCAGCGATTGCGCGCCTGCATGCCATCGGACTCAAGGTGGTGATGATTACGGGCGATAACCGCGCCACCGCCGAAGCCGTGGCCCGTGAAGTGGGCATCGATGAAGTTATGGCCGAAGTGCTGCCGGGTGACAAGGCCGACAAGGTAACGGCATTGCAACAACGTGGCGAGATCGTCGGCATGGTGGGCGACGGCATCAACGATGCGCCGGCGCTGGCCCAGGCCGATGTGGGCTTTGCCATCGGCACCGGCACCGATATCGCCATCGAATCCGCCGATGTCGCGCTCATGCGCGGGTCTCTGCACGGCGTTGCCGATGCCATTGCCATTTCGCTCGCCACCGTGCGCAACATCAAGCAGAACCTGTTCGGTGCCTTCGTTTATAACGTGCTGGGTATCCCGGTCGCGGCCGGCGCACTTTTTCCATTCACGGGTTTGTTGCTCAACCCGGTCATTGCTGGCGCGGCCATGGCGATGTCCTCGGTCACGGTGGTGAGCAACGCCAACCGTTTGAGATGGTTCAAATCAGGGGCGACGCGGACATGAATACCTGGGCCATCAATCTTGCCGGCATGGCTGTTATGGCGCTGATCGTCTGGTGGTTCTGGCTGTCGCGTTCGAAGGCTCAGCATTTTTCCGGGGCCGGCCCGATTGAAATCATTGTCGATAACGGCGTTTACACCCCCGCACGTATCGAAGTGCCGGCGGGCCAGCCGGTGACATTGCGTTTTGTGCGTAAGGACCCGAGCCCCTGCGCGGAGAAAGCCCTGTTCGACAGTCTCGAAGTGAGCGCCGATCTGCCGGTCGGCAAACCCGTGGACGTAACCGTGACGCCACCAGTACCCGGTGAATACGAATTCACCTGTCAGATGCGCATGTACCGCGGGACACTGGTGGCACGATAAGAACCGGGCACTAAAAACGGGGCCTAAGCCCCGTTTTTAGTGATGCCTGATATTTTAATCAGCGTCTGGCACGCTGGGCCTGCCCACGGTCACGCTGTAATTCACGGCGATCCTGGCGTGATTCACGATGGTCACCACGGATCTCGCCTTTGTCTTGCCGGATTTCACGCCGGCCCTCGCGCACACCTTCTTTATCGCCTTCGCGGTATTCCCGGCGCAGTTCACGCCGGTCCTGGCGCAATTCGCGTTTGTCCCGATGCAGCTCGCGCCGGTCCGCATTCCGCTCGCGCAGGTCCTGGCGCAGTTCTTGTTTGTCATCCCGAATTTCACGCTGGTCCTGCACAATTTCTTTTTTGTCAGAAAGGATTTCGCCGGGGGCTACCGGATCTGCCGCATAAACCGCGGGAATGGCGCTGAGCGCAAGTAAGGTCCCCACGGCGGCAAGTTTAAGTTTCAACATAATATGTACTCCCTTAGTTCGGATTAGATGGCGGTAACGCGAAGGAAAACCCGGATGATCAGAGTGTAGTCTTTGCGTTGTTCTGGTTTTAACGCGCCCGTTGGGGGATGCGTTGACAGTGTGAAAAAACCCATTCGGAACAGCGAATTGCCGCATCCGGTGGCCGGGATTCAGGGCAAGCTGGTTCGTTAGAAGAGCCGGACGTTGCCTAGCCAGTAGGCACCGCCGGTGGCAAAGATGGTGGTGATCAGACCCAGAATCAGATTGATGCCGACCATCCGGCGTATCACGGCCAGCTGTTTGCCGGCGGTTGGGAAATCACCCGCGGAGATCGCGCGGTTCATTCGCTGGTAGGGCGCGAAAAACACATGGAGATAGATGAGGATCATGGCAATCCCGATGACCTGCATGATATGTACGTGCAGACCGACATTCTGCATGCCTTCAAAGGTGGCGAAAATTATCCAGTAACCGCTGGCCGGCAGCAGTATCACCGCGGCCCAGACCCAGGGGAAGAAGCGCGCGAAGGTTTTTGACCACAGCGGCAGACGCAGCGGCGGTTCCAGCAGACTGGCCGCCACCGGGCGCAGCGCCACGTAGGCGAAAAACATCCCGCCGACCCAGATTACGACGGAAAGAACATGAAGCGTGATGGCAACCGGCATGAAGACTCCCGTGAAATAGTTTGAGTTACCTTACTCGATCATATTATTCTCTGTTGCATGGCATCGCTACAAGAGCTTTCACTGCAGGAACTCTGCACCCGCGTGACAAAAACCTTCCGGCATGGCGGAGGTTCACGTCCCGAGGTGATACTGGTCAGGTTGAATGGCGAGGAAGCCGTGCTGAAAGATTTCAGTAAATCCGATCCGTGGTTCCGGCGCGTGGTGGGGCCGCTGTCGGCGCGGCGCGAGGCGCGCGCACTCGAGCAACTGGCAGGAGCGCGTGGTGTTCCGCGCCTGCTGCGCCGGGTCGGTCCCGATGCGCTGTTACTCGAATACATTCCCGGCACCAGCGTGCGCGAGGTGCCACCCGGTGGGTTGACGCCACAATTCTTCGAGCGGTTTTACCGTCTGGTGGACCGCCTGCATGAATATGGCGTGGCGCACTGCGACCTGCGCAGTCAGGGCAACATCCTGGTCGGTGCCGACGGCGAGCCGCACGTGGTGGATTTTGCCGCAAATTTCAAACGTCCGCGTTCCTGGAATTTTCCGGCCCGGTGGATGTACGCCAAACTCTGCGAGGCTGATCGGGTGGCCGTGGCGCGCCTCAAGAAAAGCCATGCACCGAAATTGCTCACCGAGGCGGAAAATCTTTCGCTCGCTCGCGACCGCAAGACCTGGTTGGAGCGGACGGCGCGCTTCATCGGCAAGAGTGTGCGCAATGTCAGCCGTTGGCTTTTGACGAAGCAGGGCTAGCGGGTTTCTTCGCTTCCGGCATATTTTTCTGTCTCCGCGTCTGGAATACTATTGCCGGGCTTCCAGCCCCAGCGCCAGGCGTGGAGAGGAATCACAAAGGGTGGTTGACCGTTCTCCAGGAACCAGGAATCCACTGCATATTTATTACCTGTCGAAATGTTTTGAATCACGGTGGTGCTGTGAGGAAAGATGTATGGCAATATCCGGGTCGCTTTGCCGGCGGGTTCATGATGTTTGAGTAGCCCGTCATTTTTCATCATGACCAGATATGTATACGTGTTGGTTGATTCATCAATGCAGTCCATCTGATTTCTCAACCAGAAGCCGGCCAGATTGCCCCTTCGGTCGTTGTCAGTACCCGTCAATATTCCGACGAGCGACTCCAGTTTTCCCACGGCCTGCGCAATCTGGCCGCGTTCTTGCTGCGGGAATTCTGCCGTTGACGAGAAAACCAGGCGTATTTCTTCCCATTGCTACGGAGTAAATCGAACGTCGGCCAGGCTCTGACAGCCGTGATTGAAACAGATGTTGAAATGCGAGGGTTCGGGGTTGCCGATCAGTTCGGTTTCCTGATCAGAATCCGCCATCCCATGGCCGGTTAGCAGGAGCAGGAGCCAGGCCAGCAAGACCCTGACTTTTTTATGAGGGTGTAAATTCATTTGAAATTGTGGGGATTTTAAAGAAGTATAAGATCAGCCGATTGAGTCTGTCGATGTAGATCCAAAGCGCCCAAAAGTCCCGGCGCAGTCGGTGTCGCGGCTGAAAACTTCGGCCGGTTCAGGTAAAGTCGCCCACTTGCGCAATTAACGGTAAATATCTCAAGACATAAGGTTAACATCATGCGTGATTATAAAATTGCCCCCTCCATCCTGTCGGCTGACTTTGCCCGTTTGGGAGAGGAAGTCACAAGCGTGCTCGCTTCCGGCACCGACATTGTTCACTTCGACGTGATGGACAACCATTATGTTCCGAACCTGACCATTGGCCCGCTGGTGTGCGAGGCGCTGCGCAAGCATGGCGTGAAGGCCGATATTGACGTGCATCTGATGGTGAAACCGGTGGATCGTATTATCCCGGACTTCGCCAAGGCCGGCGCCACGTATATTACGTTTCATCCGGAAGGTACCGAGCATGTCGACCGCAGTCTGCAGCTGGTGCGCGATTCGGGCTGCAAGTCAGGTCTGGTGTTCAACCCGGCCACCCCGCTCGATTACCTGAAACATGTAATGGATAAAGTGGACATGATTTTGCTCATGTCGGTGAATCCGGGTTTCGGCGGCCAAAGCTTCATCAAGGCGACGCTCGACAAGCTGCGCGAGGCAAGAAAATTGATCGACGCCTCGGGGCGCAAGATCCGCCTGGAGATTGATGGCGGCGTGAAAGTGGACAACATCCGCGAAATCGCCGAGGCCGGCGCCGACACCTTCGTGGCCGGTTCCGCGATTTTCAGCGCTGGCAAGTCCGGTGACAAGAATCACTACAATTCAGTCGTGAAGGCGATGCGCGACGAACTCGCCAAGGCCAAAGTGTAATGCCGAACACGGCACGCAATGCGATGTCTTTCCCTCTGGCCGTGAAGATGGTCATGATCGACCTCGACGGCACTCTGATTGACACGGTGCCGGACCTGGCCGCGGCAGCGAACCGCATGCTCGCCGATCTGGGACGAAAGCCCTGGGATGAAAAGCACTATCGCACCTGGATTGGCAACGGCGTGCCGCGTTTCGTGAAGCGTGCGCTCACCGGCGAGATGCAGGCCGAGCCCGATCCGGAACTTTTCGAACAGGCGCTCGAACCTTTCCGCCAGCATTATGGCGAGGCCGTGTCGGAACTGAGTCGTCCCTATCCCGGAGTGGTTGAGGCTCTTGAAAAGTTTTCTGAGCAGGGGTATTCGCTGGCCTGTATCACCAACAAGGCCGAGGCGTTCACGTTGCCGCTGCTGAAGAATCTCGAGCTCCACAAGTACTTCAAGCTGGTATTGTCCGGGGACAGCCTCCCGAAGCAAAAGCCTGATCCCCTGCCGTTACTGCATGCCTGCCGGCATTTCGACATTGATACCACACACGGGGTGCTGGTCGGGGATTCGAGCAACGACGTTCACGCGGCGCGGGCGGCGGGCATGCCTGTCATTTGCGTGACGTATGGCTATAATCACGGACACGATATCCGTCAGTCTCTGCCCGACGTCGTGGTGGATTCACTGAATGAAGTGCCGCAATATTTGCGGCTTTACATATAATCGACACCCATGAGACACAGGAAACATAAATGGTTGGACATACGCTGGTGGTGGCCACGGGCCGCTACCATCGTTGCTGTCTGACTATTTAACCGGTGATCTCATGGTGATTCATGCCGCTAAGCAAAAAAGAATTCGATAAATACGCTTCTCAAGGTTTCAACCGCATTCCCCTGATGCGCGAGGTCCTGGCTGACCTCGACACCCCCTTAAGCATTTACCTCAAGCTCGCACGCGGGCCGTATTCGTATTTGTTCGAATCGGTCCAGGGCGGCGAAAAGTGGGGCCGTTACTCCATCATCGGGCTCCCCGCGCGCACCTTGTTGCGCATTTCCGGCAACGAAGTGACCGTCGAAAAAGACGGCAAGGTTATTAAACGCGAGATGGCGACCGATCCGCTTGAGACCGTGCGCCGGTTCCGGGCGGAATATACCGTTCCTGAAATCCACGGGCTGCCGCGCTTTACCGGCGGACTCGTCGGTTATTTTGGTTACGAAACTATACGCTATGTAGAACCGCGTCTGGGGAAGATGGCCAAGCCCGACGCCATCGGCGCGCCTGACATTCTGCTCACGGTTTCGGATGAAGTCGTCGTGTTCGACAACTTGCAGGGGCGGCTCTATGTCGTGATCCATGTAAATCCGGCCATTGCCGATGCCTACACCAAGGCCAACGACCGCCTGGATGAACTGGTGGCGGGCTTGAGCCAGTCCATCCCGCGGGCCGTGGCGCCGGAGAATAACAAGGCGGTGGCAGAAGCCGATTTTATTTCGGGCTTCACACAGCAGGGATTCGAGAAGGCGGTCGAACGTTCGCTCGAATACATCCGTGGCGGTGACATCATGCAGGTGGTGCTGTCACAGCGCCTGGCGATACCTTTCGTTGCCGCGCCGCTCGATCTCTACCGCGCGTTGCGTACGCTTAATCCCTCGCCGTACATGTATTTCATGGACCTGAAGGATTTCCATATTGTCGGTTCCTCGCCGGAAATTCTCGTGCGCCTGGAAGACGGGCTGGTCACCGTGCGACCCATCGCCGGCACGCGCCTACGGGGCGCGACCGAGACCGAGGACCAGGCGCTGGAAAAGGAATTGTTGGCGGATCCCAAGGAGCGTGCCGAGCACATCATGCTGGTGGACTTGGGGCGCAATGATGTCGGGCGGGTGGCCAGGGTGGGAAGCGTGCGAGTGTCGGACAAAATTGTCATCGAGCGTTACTCGCATGTCATGCATATCGTCTCCAACGTTACGGGCGAGCTGAAACCCGGACTGGACGCGATCGACGTGTTGCGCGCCACCTTCCCGGCTGGCACGGTGAGTGGAGCGCCCAAGGTGCGCGCCATGGAGATCATCGAGCAACTCGAACCGACGCGTCGCGGGATTTATTCCGGTGCGGTCGGCTACATCGGCTGGAACGGTAACATGGATACGGCGATTGCGATCCGCACCGCCGTGATCAGGGATAAAACGCTTTATATCCAGGCCGGCGCCGGTATTGTCGCTGACTCCATTCCAGTTAGAGAATGGGAAGAAACTATGAACAAAGCGCGTGCGATATTCCGAGCCGTGGAAATGGTTTCGGCAGGCTTGAAGAGTAAGGCGGCGGAGTACTGAGCTGCCACATTTGCGAGATCAATCATGCTATTAATGATCGATAACTACGATTCCTTCACCTACAACCTGGTGCAGTACCTGGGCGAGTTGGGCGAGGACGTGCGGGTATACCGCAACGACCAGATCACGGTGCCGGAGATCGAAAAACTGAAACCGGATCACATCGTCATTTCACCGGGTCCCTGCACGCCTAATGAGGCGGGTGTGTCAGTGGAAACAATACTAAAACTGGGCGGCAAATTTCCTATTCTGGGTGTCTGCCTCGGACATCAGAGTATCGGTCAGGCCTATGGCGGCAAGATCGTGCGCGCGAAACAGCTCATGCACGGCAAAACCTCGATGATCAAACATGAAAACACTGGCGTGTTTGCCGGGCTGCCGAACCCGTTTGTGGCCACGCGGTATCATTCGCTGGTGATCGAACGTGGCAGCATGCCGAAGGACCTTGAGGTTACTGCCTGGACCGATGATGGCGAAATCATGGGTGTACGCCACAAGAGCTTGCCTGTCGAAGGCGTGCAGTTTCATCCGGAGTCCATATTGACGCAGCACGGACACGATATGCTCAAGAACTTTCTGACACAGCATTCCAGAGGAAACTGAACGTGGACATGCCATCCGCCATCCGTGCCGTGATCGAACGGCGCAACCTGTCGGGCGATGAGATGCGCGAGGTCATGCGCTTGATCATGACTGGGCAGGCGACACCGGCACAAATTGGCGGTTTTCTTGTTGGCTTGCGCACGAAAGGCGAGACCGTCGACGAAATTGCCGCCGCCGCCGGTGTCATGCGCGAACTCGCCACGCACGTGGATGTCGACGGACCGCACCTGGTCGACACTTGCGGTACCGGTGGCGACGGCGCCAGTACGTTCAATATCTCGACGGCTTCCGCGTTTGTGGTCGCTGCCGCCGGCGGCAAGGTCGCCAAGCACGGCAATCGTTCGGTATCGAGCAAGTCGGGCAGCGCCGATGTCCTGGAGGCCGCCGGCGTGAGTCTGGAACTGACGCCGGAACAGGTGGCGCGTTGTGTCAACGAGGTCGGCGTGGGTTTCATGTTCGCGCCCAAGCATCACGGGGCGATGAAACATGCCATCGGGCCGCGCCGCGAGATGGGTGTGCGCACGATTTTCAATTTGCTCGGGCCGCTGACCAATCCAGCCAATGCACCCAATCAGGTGCTGGGCGTGTTTACGAAAGAGTGGGTGGAGCCGCTGGCGCAGGTGTTACAACATCTCGGCAGCGAGCATGTGTTGGTGGTGCACGCCGAAGACGGCATGGACGAGATCAGCATCGGTGCGCGCACACATGTAGCTGAGCTGAAGCAAGGCAAGGTTAAGGTCTTTACCGTCGAGCCGGAACAGTTCGGGTTCAAGCGCGGTGAGGTATCGAAGCTGGCTGTCACCGGCCCGGCCGAAAGTTTGGCGATGGTCAAATCGGTGCTGGATAATGAGCCAGGACCGGCGCGCGATATCGTGGCGCTCAACGCCGGAGCGGCGATCTACGTTGCCGGCTTGGTTCCCGATCTCGACGCTGGCATCAAAACCGCACAGGCCGTGATTGCCAGTGGCGCCGCCAAAAAGAAATTGCATGATCTGGTCGCGCTGAGCAGGAAACTGGCCACTCCATGAACGCACCACCGGACATACTCCGGAAAATTCTGGCACGTAAGGCTGAAGAGATTGACGAACGTGCGAGTCGCATACCTCTGGAAGAGCTCAAAAAGCGCATCGCGAGTGCGCCGGCGCCACGTGGTTTTCTCAAGGCGATCCGGAGCCGGATTGCCACCGGCCTGCCAGCGGTGATCGCCGAGATCAAGAAGGCGAGCCCCAGCAAGGGGCTGTTGCGCGCGGATTTCCATCCGGCCGACATTGCCCGAAGCTACGAGCGCCATGGCGCCACTTGCCTGTCGGTGCTGACAGACACGGATTTTTTTCAAGGGAGTGATGCGCATCTGCAGCAGGCGCGCGCGTCCTGTGCCTTGCCTGTGCTGCGCAAGGACTTTACCATCGATGCCTATCAGGTTTACGAAGCCCGCGTACTGGACGCCGATGCCATTCTGCTCATTGTGGCCGCGCTGGAAGACGCTGACCTGCATGATTTGAGCGCACTTGCTCAAAAGCTGGGTCTGGACGCGCTGGTAGAAGTGCACAACGAAACGGAATTAGAACGCGCACTGGCCCTTCAACCGGCTTTGATCGGCATTAATAACCGTGACCTTCGGACGTTTCAGACTTCCCTTGATACCACGCTGGGGCTGCTCAAGAAAATCCCGGCCAAAAGCGTGGTTGTAACAGAAAGCGGTATCCATACGCGCGAAGATGTAGCCCGGATGCGCGCTCAGGGCGTGAATGCCTTTTTGGTGGGTGAGGCCTTCATGAAGTCCACAGAGCCGGGAGAAAAATTGTCAGAATTGTTTAATATCTCGTTGCCACATGCGGTGAGGAAATCATGAAAGCAAAGATCAAGTGGACTGGCGATGTCAGTTTTGAGGGAACGGCAGACAGCGGCCACACGCTGGTCATGGACGGTGCGCCGGATGCCGGTGGCCGGAACAAGGGCGCCCGGCCCATGGAGCTGGTGCTGATCGGCACGGGCGGGTGCACCGCATTCGATGTTATGCATATCTTGCGCAAATCGCGCCAGGAAGTGTCGGGCTGTGTCGCCGAGGTGGAGGCCAAGCGCGCGGAAACCGACCCCAAGGTTTTTACGAACATTCACATCCATTTTGTCATCACCGGAAAAAATCTGGATCCCAAAAAGGTCCAGCATGCGATCGAGCTTTCCGCGACGAAGTATTGCTCCGCCTCCATCATGTTGGCCAAGACCGCCAAGGTCACGCACGATTTCGATATCGTGGAGAGCGAATAAATGGAAACCAGCCAGTGATGCGTCCGCCCGCCACCACCGGACTGCGCCATGTGGCGCTGAATGTACAGGACATGGACGCCTGCGAACGGTTTTACACCGACCTGCTCGGCATGCGCGTGGAGTGGCGGCCGGATGCGAATAATGTGTACCTCACCAGCGGTAACGACAACCTGGCCCTGCATCGGGCGACATCGGCCGTCAATCCCGAGTCGGCCCAACGGCTCGACCACATCGGTTTCGTCGTCAATGCAATCGGGGACGTGGATGCCTGGTTTATGTATCTAAAGTTGAAAGGCGCGACGATGGTGGAGGAACCCAGCGCCCATCGCGACGGCGCGCGCAGTTTCTATTGCCAGGATCCGGCCGGCAACACCGTTCAAATAATTTATCACCCGTCGTTGGTGAATAAATAGCAGTTAAATCCAGTAAGCCGTACGGGTCATGATTTTCGACGTGCAATGCATGAACTGCCGCACGGGCTCTGGCAGTTCAGCGCCGCCGGACTCGATGGCGACCGTGGCATGACGGCCTTCGTCGTCGCGCATCTGTTCCAGAATCGCCTGGCTCTTGTGGTCCTCCGTCGGCAGCCGTTGCAAATGCCCTTCAAGATGCTTCACCACCTGTTTTTCCGTTTCAGCGACAAAACCGAGACTCCACTTGTCACCGATAACCCCTGCCAGTGCGCCGATGGCGAATGAGCCTGCGTACCAGATTGGATTGAGATAGCTGGTGTGACCGCCGAGTTCGCGGATGCGCTCCTCGGTCCAGGCCAAATGATCATTTTCTTCCTGTGCGGCCTGTTCCATTTTTCCACGTACATCCGGCAGCCGTGCCGTGGCCGCTTGCCCCTGGTACAAGGCCTGGGCGCAGATTTCTCCGGCATGATTGATACGCATCAAGCGGCCAGACAATGCGCGCTCAGCAGCCTTCAGCTCGATCTCTTCTTTGACCGAAGCCGGACTGTTACGCACGGGTCTCGGAGTTGGCCCCAAAACAGTGTGCAGCGCCTGATCGAGCTGTTCCATCAAGCGGTCAAGAGAAGAATGAGTGCGATCTGTCATGATCTGTAACGATATCGCTGGTATGACCGTGCCACAAGGGCCAGGCTATTTTTCCAGCTGCCTTTCGAGCAAAGTCACCGGATGCATGACCTCCATGTCCAGCCCGGCCTCGCGCAGGCCGGTCGCCAGAAACGTGGCGCAACCGGGGTTTGAGGTCACCAGAATGTCCGGTGCCAGGCGCTTGAGATGATTTATTTTTGGAGCGCGCAATTGCTCGGCGATCAGTGTTTCGGCCAGATGATAAGCGCCCGCCGCACCGCAACAGACCTTGTTTTCCGGCAGCGAAAAGATTTCCGCACCGGGAATTTTTGCCAGCAGGGCATAAGGCTTGTCCTCCTGCCGCAACACGTTGGTCAAGGTGCACGGATCGTGAATGGCAATGCGTCCGGGAAGCGGACGAAAAGAGATACCTGTTGGCCAGGATATTCCTGCCAGGAATTGGCTGATGTCCATGATGCGGCCGGAAAATCTTTGTGCCGCTACATCGTTATCCAGATATTTTCCGTATTCGCATAACGTGGCGGCGCAGCCACTGGCCACAGATATGATGGCATCATTCCCGTCTGCGAACGCGCTGGTGTTCTGACGCATGAGTTCGGTGGCTTTTCTGGCTTGACCATCATGCAGGTGCAGGGCACCGCAACAACCCTGGTCCGGGGGCACATGCACTTCGTATCCCAGCCGGCAGAGCAGTCGAATAGAAGAAGTCAATGTCTGCTGGTCCACCAAGTTCGCTTGGCACCCGGTAAAGATAGCCACTCGCCCTTTTGTTTTCTTATGTGCTGGATAGATTTCTGAAAATCTTTTTTGAGATGCGAGCTTCGGAATGGCGTTGTCGAGGCGGGTCAGCCCGACAAGCCGAAGCACATGGCTCTTTCGCAGCAGCCATTGCAAGCCAGTGCCTTGGTACAGTCGCAGAATTCTTCCCAGGATTTGCATTCTGATCGGTTTTTCCACCAGCCATTGAATCAGCCGCACGGACCTGTTCAGGGGTTTGGTGTCAGTGGTGCGCCTGGACTCGATCAGGTGGCGTACGGAATCGAGCGCCAGTCCATAGGCCACATTGGAAGGGCAAACCTTTTCGCAGGCCCGACAATCCAGGCAGCGCGCGAGATGGGATTCCAGTTTGGCATTTAGCGGTAGATCGTTTTTTGCCAGAGCGAGCATGAGGGACAGACGTCCACGGGGCGACTCCGCTTCATCATGCAGCAGCTCGTAGGTTGGGCAGTGAGGCAGGCACAACCCGCAGGCCACACATTTGGCGGCCTCGTGTTTGATGTGAAAGTCGGGGTTCAAGTAGGCGGACAAGGCACGGTGTTGCACGAGATAGAGATGCCCAAGGTGGGCGGATGACCTATAATTCTGCTACGTTATCGTTTGTTGCCTGATTAGTGCAACTTCCCGACCCATGTCCTATTACCGTTACCATGTATTTTTCTGTGTTAACAAGCGCGTGGATGGCAGCGCCTGTTGTGCCAATCACCCTGCCCAACAGATGCGCGACTATGCCAAGGAGCGTATCAAATCGCTCGGCATGGCCGGCAAGGGTGGTGTCCGCATCAACCAGGCGGGATGCATGGACCGTTGCGAGGAAGGGCCGGTCATGGCGATTTATCCCGAGGGCATCTGGTACACCTACGTGGACAAGGTCGATATCGACGAGATTATCGATCAGCATTTGAGGCAAGGTCGCTTGGTTGAGCGCCTGAAATTGAAGGAATAAGCCCCATCGTCCAGGCTCAGCATTACCTGTTGAGAAATCAAGGTGACAAAAGAAGTCAGCTTAGAAATGGACAGTTTCCTGCTCCTTAGTTTTGAACCAACCCCGATCGGTCGGGTCATATCCGCTGAACGAGCTGATAGGGGGTTTATTGAGAGTGGTGGGGAATTATCTTAATGTATTTAAATCATATAGTTACGTTATTTTCAGGATTTTTCATCAGAAAGTACGCCGCACATATTGACAATAGGTTTAAATATTAGATAATTATTATATACTTTATCAGCAAGCTTACTGGCGATTGACCCGAAGTTTGCTAATCTTAGTACAGGCAGTTGAAAGATTTCTTTACGGCGCTCAGGCGCCGGGTAATGGCTCCTCCATCCTCCTAGTGGTGGTTCGGGCGTGGCTCCCCAGCCGCGCCTTTTTTTTGCCCATTTTTTGCCTTGATTGCCAGTCTTCTCTTATGTCACGAACACCGGATTGTCGACTTTTCCTTGTAACTCATAGGCGTCTTTTGTAATATGCGCGGCTTTCCGGCGGCTGGTTCGCGCCGATAGCGCGTGGCGCGAAATCCTCTACATGGCTGAATTACCTGAAATATTTTCATGAAAACATTTTCCGCAAAGAACGAAACCGTCAAGCGTGACTGGTACGTGATTGATGCGTCCGGCAAGGTGCTTGGACGCGTGGCCACCGAAATTGCGCGGCGTTTGCGCGGCAAGCACAAGGCGGAATACACGCCCCACGTGGACACGGGTGATTACATCATCGTGGTCAACGCCGACAAGATTCAGGTGACGGGCAAGAAAAGCCGCGACAAGATTTATCATCGCTATACCGGTTACCAAAGTGGCCTCAAGTCGACAAGCTTTCAGGACATGATGAAAAAGGCGCCGGGCGATGTCATTGAAACGGCCGTCCGCGGCATGCTCCCGAAGAATCCGCTCGGTCGTCAGATGTTCCGCAAGCTTAAGGTCTACTGCGGCGCGAATCACCGGCATACGGCACAGAGCCCCAAGGTTCTGGAAATCTAATTCTTCAGGTAACCAATACCATGGCGCAGGCAAACATTCATCTCGGCACCGGACGGCGCAAGACTTCTACGGCGCGCGTTTATCTCAAGCCCGGCAAGGGCGAATTCTTGATCAACAGCAAGTCACTTGATGAATACTTCGGCCGTGAAACCGCGCGCATGATTGTGCGCCAGCCGTTCGTGGTCGTGGACATGGAAAACAAATTCGACGTCAAGGTGAACGTTGCCGGCGGCGGACCCAGCGGTCAGGCCGGTGCCATTCGTCATGGCATCACGCGCGCACTGATGGCTTATGACGAATCACTGCGTCCCGCGCTGCGCAAGGCCGGTTATGTCACGCGTGATTCGCGCGCCGTTGAGCGCAAGAAATACGGCCTGCACAAGGCGCGCAAACGGCCGCAGTACTCGAAGCGATAAAGAAGTAGCAAGTGGCAAGTTTCAAGCAGCAAGTAAAATCATGAAAGAATGGATGCGCTTGAAAACTTGGATGTCTGGAAGCGAAGCTGCAGGCTGAGCGTCGAGCTTTATAAACTTCTGAACGATTGCAGGGACTTCGGGTTCAGGGATCAGGTTACCCGCTCGGCGCTTTCCGTTCCATCGAACATTGCTGAAGGCTACGAACGCGATTCTTCGAAGGAATTTTCCCGCTTTCTCAAAATCGCCAAAGGTTCCTGCGGCGAATTACGCACCCAACTCTATATCGGCACGGAAGCGGGTTTCATCGAAAAGGCGAAAGCACTTCAGATGATCCAGGAGGCCGCGGAAATTTCGCGGATGCTCCAGGGCTTGATCAGGCGATATGAGCCAGCTCAAGATTCAAAGCGCGAGACCCCCTCTTCCTCTTGAAACTTGTTACTTGCTACTTGAAACTTGCTACTGATTTTTTTGGGGGATCGTCTAACGGTAGGACAACAGACTCTGACTCTGTTTATCTAGGTTCGAATCCTAGTCCCCCAGCCAAAAACAAAAGCGGCCCCCAGTGTGGGGTCGCTTTTGTTTTTCGACTCGGACTAGGATGAGAACCTAGGTTCGACCAGCGCTCGCCGGGGTGAGGTGAACCGTTTGCGATTCACCGAATCGCGGTTCGCCGAACGGGCGCGCCATGGATGGCGCGCCCTGGAATTCTTGGCGAGGCCGGGACAGCCGAGCCTAGAACTGCTGCGGAACGCTGCCGCGAAGCGGCAGCGACCCCGAAGGGGCGAGGGACAAGGATGTCCCGAGTAATCCTAGTCCCCCAACCTGAAACACCCGCCCCCCACTGCTTCTGCCGCGACCATATCCAATTTCACCCTGTTTCCCGCCATAATCCGCGGATTTGTTGTAAAAAAGTTACAAGATGAATATTTGTCGTATATTTGCAAAATTACGTTGTATATTCGCAAAAAGCTGTGTTATAAATTACATCAGGTGCAGATGAACTGCGCTTGGTTATTCCCCTAACTAACTTTCCTTCCAGGAGGAATCATGAAGAAGAAGCTACTTATGGCAGCCGTAGGCGCCGCGCTGGTCGCTGGCCCGATGGTCGCTGCTCACGCGGCGAGCGCAACATTGTACGGTCACATGCACATGTCGATGGACCGTTACGACAACGACGTTAACGAAGATGGCATGATGGCCAACAACTCTTCGCGCTTCGGCATCAAGGGCGACGAAGATCTCGGTGGCGGTCTCAAGGCCATTTACCAGATTGAAAGCCCGATCTTTGCCGCTGACGAAGGCACAGGCGGTTTTGGTGGCACCATGCGCAACACCTTTGTCGGCTTCAGCGGTGGATGGGGCGCAGTCAAGATCGGTCGCCATGACACGGCCTACAAGGACCTCGGTCGCAAGTTCGACAACTTCAACGAACAGGTCGGTGACATGCGTAACTTCATCGGCAACGCCGGCACCTACGACAAGCGCATCAGCAACATGATCCGCTATGAAAGCCCGAACTTCGGCGGCCTGAACGTGGTGGTCCAGAACAGCTCCAACAACGGTTCTGATCTTGCAGGCAATACCAGCGAGAAAGATACCAGCTTGGGCGTGAACTGGTCTGCCGGTCCGCTGTTCCTCGGCGCTGCCTGGAACGAAGTGGCCAACACCGGTTTGACCAACGATACCACCGGTATGCGTCTCGCAGGCGCTTATACCATGAACGACTTCACGTTCGGCCTGCTGTGGGAATCGCTGAGCGACATCAGCGGCACTTCCGGTCATGACCGTGATGCGCTGGGTTTTGTTGCCTCGATGAAGATGGGTAACAACAAGCTCAAGTTCCATTGGCTTGATGCCGACCAGTATGACGACACAGCCAACACCGGTGGCGACATGATAGCTATCGGCGTGGATCACATGTTCAGCAAGACGGCCATTGTCTACCTCAACTATGCCTCGGTGGGTAATGACACTGCGGCAACCTTCAGCACCGCCAGCAGTAACGGTGGCCACGGAGACAACCTTGCTACTGCCGCCGGCAAGGATGCTACCGCCATCTCGGCTGGCTATATCCTGAAGTTCTAAGCTTGGAAGTCAGCTAGCGGTTGAACAAGCGTAAAGCTGTATCCAGTGACGGGGCCTTCGGGCCCCGTTTTTTTTCGGGCAGATTTCAGGCCATCCCAGGATGCCGTGGAAAAGGCCGATCTTTCGACCCTCCGGAATATCCTGTATGGTTGATTTGAATCTCGCTACTTCGCGGTGAAATTGATGTTTCCAGTCCCATGATCAAGATCGGCATTATCGGCGGTACCGGCTACACCGGGGCGGAGCTGCTGCGCCTGCTGGCGGCGCATCCGCAGGCGGACCTGCGGGTAATCACCTCGCGCGGCGAGGCCGGCAAAAAGGTGGCCGAATTGTTCCCCAATCTGCGCGGCTACGTGAAGCTCGCCTTCACGGAACCGGACACGAAAGCGCTCGCCGGCTGCGACGTGGTGTTCTCGGCCACGCCCAATGGCGTGGCCATGACGCACGCACGCGAGCTGCTCAAGGCCGGCGTGAAGTTCATCGATCTCGCCGCCGACTTTCGTTTGAAGGACCCCGCGGTCTGGGAAAAATGGTATGGCATGCCGCATGCCTGCCCCGAGTTGCTGGCCGAGGCGGTGTACGGATTGCCGGAAGTGAATCGCGACAAGATTAAAAAGGCCCGCTTGATCGCCAACCCCGGTTGCTATCCGACGGCCGTGCAATTGGGATTCCTGCCGTTGCTGGAGAGCGGGTTGGTGGATGCGCAGCATCTGATCGCCGATGCCAAGTCCGGTATCAGCGGCGCTGGCCGCAAGGCGGAAGTGCACACACTGTTCTCGGAAGCGGCGGATTCCATGAAGGCCTATGGCGTGGCGGGGCATCGTCACTGGCCGGAGATCCGCCAGGGGCTCGATGCCATGACCGGAAAATCCGTGGGACTGACGTTTGTTCCGCATCTCACCCCGATGATCCGCGGTATCCATGCGACGCTCTATGCGCGGCTCACGAAGCCGGGCGCGGATCTGCAGGCGCTATACGAGAAACGTTACGCGAATGAACCGTTCGTGGATGTCATGCCGTCCGGCAGTCATCCCGAGACGCGTTCCGTCCGTATCTCCAATATCTGCCGTATCGCCGTGCATCAACCGCAGGGTGGCGATACGGTTGTCGTGCTGTCTGTCATCGATAATCTGGTGAAGGGCGCCGCCGGTCAGGCGGTCCAGAACATGAATATCCTGTTCGGCCTGGATGAGCGCACCGGCCTGCAGCAGGCCGGTGTTATGCCCTGATGTTTGTGCTTTCATCCGCCGGTTGATGCGGCTATATTTCGGCATGTCCCGCAGGCCTACCTGAATGATTGACCTCAATAAACCCGGTGAACTGATCATCAAGCAGCGCTATTCACCGCGCATCAAAATTTTATTGGCGGTAGTTCTGGTGCTCGGGTTGCTGGGTTCCGCGGGATTTATTTACAACTACGGACTCAACCGCGCCGGGTTCGAACGCCAGTCGGCGCAAGAGACACAGCAGACCTTGCAGGATGACATGCGCAAGCTCCGTGATGAAAAACAGGGGCTCCAGGAAGCTCTCGCGGGCGCGCAGCGCACTATCCAGATGGACCAAGCGGCCTACCAGGATCTCGACAAGTCGCTCAAGGCCTCGGCGCAGGAAATCGTGAAGTTGCGGGAAGAGCTAAATTTCTACCGCAACATCATTTCGCCGGCTGACAAGAAAAGCGGCTTGCGCATTCAGAACCTCTACATCGAACCGGCCGGCGGCACCAATCAATACCGTTACAAACTGGTGCTGATTCAGGCACTGAAGCACGAGAGTCTTATTCAGGGCAGGGCCGTGCTGGAGATCAGCGGAACGCAGGTGGGGGAGGACACCGTGCTGCGATTCCCGGCCGCGAATGGGCGCCCGATTATGGTGAGTTTCAAGTATTTTCAGGATATTGAGGGCAAGCTGGAATTACCAAGGAATTTCCAGCCCATACGTATCAAGGTCTATATCACAACGCCTGGCGGGTCTTCCATGGCGGAGGCTACTTACACCTGGCCACTGGGGTAGAATCCCGGTTTTCGAGTTTTATCGCCGATCCTGCTACATCACGCCCCGGTAGTCGGGCGACTACAATACAAACATGGAGGGTATGCCAATGCTGAGTGCTCTGGGAAAGACGTCGACCGAGAAACCGTGCAATACCATCGATACGCTGGTCGGCGCAAAAACCGAACTGAAGGGCGATATCGTGTTTTCAGGTGGCCTGCGTGTTGACGGAAAAGTGCGCGGCAATATCACGGCCAAGGGTGATGGCAACAGCACCTTGGTGCTCAGCGAACATGCCGCTGTGACGGGTAATGTCACGGTGCCGCATATCATCACCAATGGCTCGATCAAAGGGAATGTTCGCGCTGCCGAGCGCATTGAACTTCAATCGAAGGCGGAAATATTCGGGGACCTGTATTACAAGGTGATTGAAATGGCCTTGGGTGCGGTGGTCAACGGTAATCTGGTGCGAGAAGCGGTTGAAACCGGACGCGACAGCACCAATAAAGGAACCGTGACGCGCCTGAAATCAGCGGGTGAAAACGGTTCGGATGCCGAAGACTAGGTAACTGTTGACCCACGGGGTCAGGAACAGGATAATTAGTTTATTAGTAGTTACTGTTATTCGTGGAGGTTCAAATGAGTGCTGCCATGCCTGAAATGCCGTCCGCCCTGATGTTCACCGACGGTGCGGCAAAAAAAGTGAAAGAATTGATTGAAGAGGAAAAGAATCCGGCGCTGATGCTGCGGGTGTTTGTCTCCGGCGGCGGGTGTTCGGGCTTTCAGTACGGTTTTACGTTCGAAGAGAGCGCTAACGAAGACGATACGCGCGTGGAAAAAAACGGCGTCACGCTGTTGATCGATCCGCTCAGCTTCCAGTACCTGGCGGGCGCGGAAATCGACTTTCAGGAAGGCGTTCAGGGTGCGCAATTCGTGATCAAGAATCCGCAAGCCAAGACCACCTGCGGTTGTGGTTCTTCTTTCAACACCTAGACGCCACTAAATCAGGAAACAGCAAAAGGGCCCATCCGGGCCCTTTTGCGTTTCTGCGGGATCGCCATACTTCCGGTGTGTCAGGCAGGATAAATCCCGCCGAGGATTACAGCCCGTTTAGCGCCCGTGACAGAAGGCAGATTACCGGGCTGGCTTTCCAGGGTTTGGTGGGCCAGCCAGGCGAAGGCCGCCGCTTCCACCCAGTCGGGAGACAGGCCGAGCTTGTCGGTGGTGGCTACCGTCATACTGGACATGTGCCCCGCCAGCGCCGCCATCAGCGTGCGGTTGTGTGCCCCGCCCCCGCAGACATAAGCCTCCTGCGTCTGCGGCAGGAATTCGCGGATTGACTGAGCGATAGACTGTGCCGTGAGCTGAAGAAGGGTCGCCTGCACGTCGGCCGCGGACAGCGGCGTGGCAAGTTTTTTCAGATGAGCCTGCAGCCATTCCATATTGAAGTGTTCGCGCCCGGTACTTTTGGGGGGCGAAGCCCTGAAATACGGATCGGCCAGGAGTTTCCCCAGTAGTTCACTGGAGACCCGACCGGAGGTGGCCCATTGTCCGGCTTCATCGTGAGCGCGTGCGTAGTGCTGGTTTATCCATTGGTCAAGCAATGTATTTCCCGGACCGGTATCGAAACCCATTACCGGCTGCAACGTGTCGGCCGGGAGGTAGGTTACGTTGGCAATTCCACCGATATTAATAATGGCGCGGTTGCGCTGAGGGGAATGAAACATTTGGTGGTGAAATGCCGGCACCATGGGCGCGCCCTGGCCGCCGGCCGCCATGTCACGCGCGCGGAAATCCGCCACGGTGGTAATGCCGGTACGCTCGGCAATGACGGAAGGGTTGCCGATTTGTATCGTAAAGGGGTGGCCTGCGCACGGCCGATGGCGGAGGGTCTGGCCGTGGCTGCCGATGGCGTGAATGTCTTTTTTTGCCAACCCGGCTTTTTTGATGGCGGCGTTCGCCGCCTCGGCGAATAGCTCGCCCAGCGCCATGTCGAGTTCCCCCAGCCGTTCGATTTCGTTGGGGCCCTCGCGCATCAGGGCCTGAATTTCGCCACGGGTCGCGGCATCGATGGGATGGGCGTGGGTGGTCACCAGGACGGGCCGGTTTCCCGCGGAGAGGGATACCAGCACGGCATCGATGCCATCCACGCTGGTCCCTGACATCAGCCCGATAAAATGCATGACCTCAGTTTCGGGCAGCCTGCGGAAAGTTACAAGGGGTTTCCAGTCTGACGGCTGGCGGCGATCTGCGTGCCGCGACTGATTGCATCCAGGCGCGCGCTCCAGTCATTCGCAAGTCGCGCAAACTCGTCGCGGTTTTGCGAGGCAATTTTTGCTTCCCCCGTGAATTTGAAAGTCAAAGGATTGCGGTGTGCCCCATTGACCTGAAACTCGTAATGCAGGTGGGGACCGCTTGCCAGCCCCGTGGCACCGACGTTGCCGATGGTTTGGCCCTGATCCACGAAACTGCCCACGCGGAGATCGGAACGGAACCGCGAGAGATGCGCGTAAACCGTGTTGTATGTGGCGTTATGGCGGATGACGATGCGCTTGCCATAACCGCCGCCATTCCAGCCCATCGACAGGATACGTCCGCTGGCGGTGGCTCGTACCGGCGTGCCAACGGGAGCGGCGTAGTCCACCCCTTTGTGCGCCCGCCAGGTTTTGAGAATGGGATGATAACGATTACCGGTGAAACGCGAAGTGATGCGGCTGAATTCCACGGGGGTACGCAGGAACGGCCGGCGCACGCTGGTGCCATCGGGCGTGTAATAAGACGTATAACCGTTGGCGTCACGAAAGGCGATGGTGCGGAACACGCGACCCTGATTAACGAACTCAGCGGCCAGAATCGTTCCGTCAGTGACTTTTTGTCCACGCCAGAATTTTTCCTCGTGAATGACGGAAAAACTGTCACCGCGGCGCAGGTCAAGGGCAAAGTCGATGTCCCAGCCGAAGATTTCCACCAGCTTCATGATCAGGTTATCCGAGAGTCCGGCATCCAGGCCATCCTCGAACAATGACGACTCGATGGTGCCGGAGACGTGGGCGATGCGTGTCTCGAAAGTGCGCAGTTCTTTGGTGAGCTCAAAACGATCCTCGTGGCGAGCCAGATGAAATGCCTCGCCGGGGCCGGTTTCGTAGACCAGTTCCTGCAAGGATCCATCGGCCTCAATGCGCATACGCAGCTTCTGTCCCGGATACATCTGGCGGAAAACACGGGCATCGGGATTGGACTGAATCAGGCGGTGAATGTCGCTGCTGTCATGGCCGGCGCGCTTCAGGATGTCTGAAAGCGTGTCGCCTTTGCGGATGGTGACCTCGGTCCACTGCTCGCGATCAGGTATTTTATGGGACGCCTCTGTTTCAGCGGGCTGGTTAGTCGTCAGACCCATGGCAGTTGGAAAAGACGTCTCGCCCAGCTGAACTGTTTGTGGCGGTGTAGAAGGAATCAGCGCATTGATCGGCAGCGAGCTGCTTCCGCGCGGTATGATGGCGGCGATGGTGACCGAAGTCAGGAAAGCCGCGAGCCCCAGGAGCCACACGCCCCGCCCCGGAAAGCGGTGGGGATGAGCCTTGCCTGAACGGCGAAATGCCAAGGCAATTTTATTAAGTAATCTTTTGGGCAAGGGATAAGTTTCCTAAATAAAAATCAGTTCGTCAAAGTTTAGACCATCGGTATCGTGGGCGAGGCGGTGCTTATCGACATGCCATCAAGGGACGCCTATGGTACGCTTTGCGGCGCCCGGGATCACCCGTCGTTTCAGGATCATTCATGACTCAAGCCACCGAAACGCTGCGCCTCATCAAGCACGGTACCGATGAAATTCTGCTCGAGGCGGATCTCGCCGAACGACTCCGCACCGGGAAGCGATTGCGCGTGAAGGCCGGATTTGACCCCACAGCTCCTGACCTGCATCTGGGGCACACGGTGCTCATTAATAAGTTGCGACAGTTTCAGGATCTCGGACATGAGGTCCTGTTTCTGATCGGTGATTTTACCGGCATGATCGGCGATCCCACGGGTAAGAATATGGCGCGCCCCCCGCTGACGCGCCAGGAAGTGCTTGAGAACGCGCGCACTTACAAGAGCCAGATTTTCAAAATACTTAACCGGAAAAAGACCCGGATTGTATTCAATTCAAAATGGCTCGGAAAAATGAAAGCCTCGGATCTGGTTACGCTCGCTGCCAAGTACACGGTTGCGCGCATGCTCGAGCGGGATGATTTTTCCAAACGCTACAAAGGCGGTCAGCCGATTGCCATACATGAATTCCTCTATCCGTTGTTACAAGGCTATGACTCCGTGTCAATGAAAGCGGATGTCGAACTTGGCGGGACAGACCAGAAATTTAACCTCCTGGTCGGTCGTGAATTGCAGAAGGCCTACCATCAGCCGCCACAAGTGATCATTACCTTGCCGTTACTGGAAGGCACGGACGGTGTCAACAAGATGTCCAAGTCGCTCGGAAATTACATTGGCATCAACGAATCGCCGGACGAAATGTTTGGCAAGCTTATGTCGATTTCAGACACGTTGATGTGGCGCTATTTCGATTTGCTCTCGTTCGAGCACCCCGACAAAATTGCATTGATGAAGCGCAGTGTCGACGAGGGAGCCAACCCGCGTGACATCAAGTTTGAACTGGCCAAGGAAATTGTCAGCCGTTTTCACGGCGGACCGAAGGCGGGTCGTGACGCGATGCACAATTTTATTGCACGCTTCCAGCAGCGGGAAACGCCCACAGACATTTCAGAAATTGAGCTGGCGGGCAATGGCAAGGGACTTGCTCTTCCCCGGCTCCTCAAGGAAGCGGGCCTGACGGCCAGCACCTCCGAGGCCTTGCGTCTCATCAAGCAGGGGGGCGTGCGTATAGACGGTGAGAAGGCGAATGATCCGGCGCAGGAAATCCGTTCCGGACAGGCCCATGTTTTTCAGGTCGGCAAGCGGAAATTCATGCGTGTCCGCGTAAGTTAGGAATAGCGATAATTAATGGAAAAACGTAAGCATCCGCGAAGTCATGTCAGCCTGAATGTTGAACTGGCATTCCCTGGGGGGCGAACCAGAAGTGCTACGACGCGTGACTTGAGTATCGGCGGGTTTTTTGTTGAATTGTAAAGATAATGAATCGCCGTCAACCGGCACTCCCCTGAGCGTTACCTTCCTGTCCACGCCACATCATGCCGATCCCTATTCCATCAAGGCCCGGGTTCAAAGACTGACACCGAACGGTTTCGCCATGACTTTCATCGATTTTAGTCTGGACGACCTCCGGTTTATTGAGAAACTGCTTCCCCCTGAATCTGGGTAGGGCGAAAGTAAACCCCTAAAACAGGCGTTTCCGGGGTAAATTTTCTGTGCTTCCGGACACCGCTGGCAAGGGTAAAATACTTTAAATCAAGCGTTGACGCAGGGGGTGGCACGCGTATAATGCGCCTCCCTTGGGCCGGTACCCTGTATCGGCCTTCGTTCTTTTAAAATTCAAGATCAAGTAATTTGTGTGGGCGCTCTTGTCGAGCCTGGTCATCCAATGAAAGGTGACTGATGCCTGCCTTAAACAGCAGCGTATTCAGTCACATGAAGTTTTAGTTCCTTAAATGGAACAACGAAGTTTATTTGGAGAGTTTGATCCTGGCTCAGATTGAACGCTGGCGGCATGCCTAACACATGCAAGTCGCACGCGAAAGGGGGCAAC